>JAUZQX010000182.1 GCA_030950765.1 Ghiorsea sp. | reverse complement strand
CAAAGAAATTCGTACCAATGTGGCAATGAAAGTTGAAGAAACGGATTCTGCTGATATTTATAAGATTTCAGGTCGTGGTGAGCTGCATATCGGTATTTTGCTGGAAAACATGCGCCGTGAAGGTTTTGAAATGGCAGTGTCGCGTCCAACAGTGATTTTACGCGAAGAAAATGGCAAGAAAACAGAGCCTTATGAGCATTTGACCATTGATGTTGAACAAGAATATCAAGGCACAGTGATTGAGAAGCTGGGTCAACGTGGCGCAGAAATGACCAGTATGGAAACAGCCGATGATGGTATGACGCGCATTGAATTTATGTGTCCGACCCGTGGTTTGATTGGTTATACATCTGAATTTTTAACTGATACGCGTGGTACGGGTACAATGAACCATGTTTTCCATTCGTATGGCGAGTTTGTCGGGCAGTTGCCGGGTCGTTTGAATGGTGTGTTGATTGCCAATGGTACGGGCGAAACAGTTTCTTTCGGTCTATGGAAAATCCAAGAGCGTGGTAAATTGTTCATGGGTGCTGGCGTGAAAATTTATGAAGGTATGATTATTGGTATTCATAGCCGAGATTCAGATTTGGTGGTGAATGCTAGCCGTGAGAAGAAATTAACCAACGTTCGTGCATCAGGCACAGATGAAAAAGTTGATTTGGTGCCACCATTGAATTTGTCTTTGGAACGTGCGATTGAGTTTATTGCTGATGATGAGCTTGTTGAGATTACACCGAAAAGTATTCGTTTGCGTAAACGTTTGTTGGTAGAAAATGAGCGTAAACGTGCAACAACTAAAAAAGTAAAATAAATCGTTTTAAGAAACGTTGAAGAAGGCTGTAAGTGGAAACACTTGCAGCCTTTTTTATTTCATTTTTGGCATAAGGATTGCTTTGTTGTTATGAGTATGAATGTAACAATGAGGAGATATATATGTCAATAACAAGCAGCTCGGCGACCAAACTTAAAGCCATGATAGATGAAGCGATTTCGGATGAAAAAATAACACCTGATGAGCGTGAACAAATCATGATGCTTGCAGATGAAGATGGTATGATTGATAATCAGGAAAGGGCACTGTTAGCACAGTTGCAGGACATGATTCAAAGTGGTGCGATTAAAGTTGTAGCAAACTAAATCGAAGTGATCCACGAACTCCATGAGGTTTTATCCTCTGTAAATCCATGCTTCCTATCTTGAGCAAGGTCTTTATGCTTCGCTCATGACTTCGCATTCTGATTCAAGTAAACCTCGTACAAATTTAGATGAACTTCGCCAAGCAATTGATGCTGTGGATGATAAAGTGTTGCAACTTATCTACGAGCGGGCATCGCTTGCCACAAAAGTTGGCGAACACAAAAAAAATCAACCTGCCAACACACCCTTTTATGTGCCCAGTCGTGAAGCATCGATTATTCGCAGGTTATTGGATAAAAATGGCGAAGATGCGGACAAAAATCATAGTACCCGTATCCCTGATGAAGCAATTCACGGTATTTTTAGAGAGATTATTGGTGCATGTTTAGCTTTAGAGCACCCCATGACCATTGCCTACCTTGGCCCTGAAGGCACATTCACGCATACTGCAGCCACAAGGCAGTTTGGTTCATCGGTAAATTATATGGCATGTGCCAATCTGGAGCTTGTGTTTGACGCTGTGGAATCGGGCAGGGCGACCTACGGGCTTGTGCCTGTGGAAAATGCTTTTGCAGGTGCGGTAACTCATACATTAGATTTATTCGCTGATTTTGACCGTGATACCTATATCTGCGCAGAAGTTCAGCTTTCGATTCATCATCATTTGTTTTCGCATGCTGAAAAGATGGAAGACATTAAACTGGTCATTTCACATCCGCAGCCTCTGGCGCAATGTCATGATTGGCTGCTGGAGCACCTGCCTAATGCAACCTTGATGGAAGCATCATCAACGGTTCACGCAGCAAACATGATTGAAGAAGCAAGGGTGAATAGTGATGCTGCTTTGGATTGGCAACATGCTGCTGTTGTTGGCCCTTATACGATTGTGGACTATACAGAGCTTCCATTGCTTGAAAAAAGTATTGAAGACCATCACGATAACCGAACCCGTTTTTATGTGATTGGTCAGCATGATTCTCCGCCGTCAGGTGAAGACAAAACGGCACTGGTGATTTCGACCAAAGATGAGCCAGGCGCATTGCATAAATTGATTCAATCGTTTGCTTCGCGTGATATTGGTTTAACCCGCATTGAATCGCGCCCCTCGCGCAAAAAAGCTTGGGAATACGTCTTTTTTATTGATGTGCTGGGGCATAGAGATGATGTCAATGTCAAAGCAGCCTTGGAAGAAATTCAGGTGCAAGATGGCGTGATGTTAAAAGTATTGGGCTCTTGTCCCATTTCACGGAAGCTTTAAATGAGTATTGACTGGTTGAAACAGGCTGTTTCACAGTCTGAAAAGTTATATCCGTACATTCCTGGTAAACCGATCTCGCAAATGCTGCGAGAATTGGGCTTGGATGATTCAGAAGTTGAAAAACGTGCGGCAAGCACGGTCAAACTTGCTTCCAATGAAAACCCGTATGGCGTTTCACCCAAAGCTTTGAAGGCTATACAGCAGACAGCAATTGAAGCTCATCGTTATCCAGATGGCGATTGTTTTGAACTCAAACAAGCATTGGCGAAGAAACATGGTATTCACGCTGAACAATTGTTGATAGGTAATGGCAGCAATGAAGTGTTGGAGCTTATCATTCGCACCTTTGCGGGTGTTGGTGATGAAGTGGTTTACAGTCAGCGTGGTTTTATTGTCTACGCCTTGGCAACCACTGCGGCAGGGGCAACTGGTGTTGCTGTGCCTGAAAGTGATGGTTTCACGCATGATTTAAATGCCATGCTTGGTGCAGTTAATGAGAGCACCAAAGTGGTGTGTATTGCCAATCCAAACAATCCAACAGGAGCTTTGCTGCAAACATCAGCATTGCAAATCTTTTTGGACAAGCTTCCTTCACATATTGTGGTGATTATTGATGAAGCTTATGTGGAATACGTCCAAAGTGAGATTGAGGATAGTATTTTTGCACTTAAACATGCTGGTTTAATCATCAGTCGCACCTTTTCCAAAGCGTTTGGTTTAGCGGGTTTAAGAGTGGGTTATGCTGTCGCCAATCAAGATTTACTGGCTGTGGTTAATCGCTTTCGTGAGCCATTTAATGTGAATAGTATTGCCCAAGCTGCGGCATTGGCAGCTTTGCATGATGAAGATTGGGTGATGGATAAAGTTGCCCAATGCAAAGCAGAGCGGGTTAGGCTTGAGGCAGCTTTCTCTGACTTAAACTGTTTGGCAATATCAAGTTTTGCCAACTTTGTATTGTTTCAACATGAAAACAGTACCGAAATCGTCAAAAAACTGGAACAAGAAGGTGTGATTGTGCGCCCGCTTGCACCGTATGGTATGCCTGATGTATTGCGTGTGTCAGTGGGTACCCGTACTGAAAATGATGCTTTTTTGGCGGCTTTAAGTAAGGTGTTGCCATGATACAAACACTTGCAATCATTGGCGTTGGCTTAATTGGTGGCTCACTTGCTTTAGCGCTCAAAGAAAAAGGTGCTGTGGGCAAAGTGATTGGCGCAGGGCGCAATGAAGACAATTTAAAGCGGGCAAAATCTTTGGGCATTGTGGATAGCTGGACAACTTCTTTGGTTGATGCGGTCAAGGATGCCGATGTGGTTCTTTTGGCAGTGCCTATGGGTGCGTATGACAGTGTATTAAAAAGCATAGCGCCAGCCTTGAAAAAAGGTGCGATTGTGACCGATGCAGGAAGCACCAAGCAACATGCCATTGAAGTAGCAAGATGTTTACCCAAACATATTTCGTTTGTTGCGGCACATCCCTTGGCAGGTACCGAAAAATCAGGTGCAGATGCTGCGTTTTCCACATTATATCAAAATCATTTATGTATTGTAACACCTGATGAAACAACGGATAAACAAGCTTTGGCAGTGATAGAACAGATGTGGCAACATGTTGGGGCAAATGTGGTCAGTATGCCCGCAGACGAGCATGATAAGTTGTTGGGTGCTGTCAGCCACTTGCCACATTTGGCAGCTTTTTCTTTGGTTAATGCTGTGAACAAACAAAAAACAGATGACTTTGATCCCATGGCTTATGCCGCAGGTGGCTTTAAAGATTTCACACGTATTGCATCATCATCACCTGAAATGTGGCGTGATATTGCTTTGGCAAATCGTGATGCCTTAGAGCAACAAATTGATATTTTGATGGATGAATTGCAACACATTAGGGTAGCGCTTCAGGCGAATGATAAAGAAAGCTTAACGGCACTGTTCTCATCGGCAAAAGATGCAAGAGATGACTGGCTTGCCAAACGGGAAAAGGAAAACACATGAATATCGGCGGCACATTAATCGCAGGGCCTGCAAAAGGCCCGCTTCAAGGTAATATTACGGTTCCTGGTGATAAATCTATGTCCCACCGCTCGATTATGCTGGGTGCACTGGCGGAAGGTCTGACCAAAATTGAAGGTTTTTTACCTGGCGATGACAACTTTGCCACGGCAACCATGTTTGAAGCTATGGGTGCAAAAGTGACATGGCTGAATGATGAAAAAACAGCGTTGACCGTTGAAGGTGTGGGTTTATTTGGTTTGCAAGAACCTGAAAATGTGTTGGATGCGGGTAATTCAGGTACGGCAGCGCGATTAATCACAGGTATACTGGCAGGGCAAGACTTTCACAGTGTAATGGTGGGTGATGCATCCTTGCACTCGCGCCCCATGGCAAGGGTTGCTGACCCTGTGCGGTCGATGGGAGCCAAAGTCGATGGGCGTGAAGGTGGCAATAAAATGCCGTTATCCATTCGCGGCGGTAAACTAAAGGGCATCAACTTCGTTTCCCCTGTGGCATCGGCGCAAGTGAAATCGTGTGTGTTATTGGCAGGTTTATTTGCTGATGGTGAAACAACGGTAACTGAGCCCAAAGCAACTCGTGACCATACCGAACGTATGTTACCCTTATTTGGACAAGCCGTTGAACGGGTTGATGCTTTGACATCACGCTTAAAACCATGCGGTAAATTAACTGCACCCAAAGATGTGGTGCAAATTCCTGCGGATCCATCATCTGCAACCTTTTTTGCGGTTGCCGCATCGCTTGTTGAAGGCTCTGATGTGGTCTTAAACAGTATTGGTATCAATCCTAGGCGTGATGGTTGGCGCAGGGTGATGGCGGATATGCAGGCGGATTTGACCTTGGAAGCTGAAAACACAGTGGGAGCAGAACCTGTGGCAGATATTCGGGTGAAGTCGACCACCTTGCAGGGCATGAAAGTGAATCCACAAGATATTCCTGATGCTATTGATGAGTTTCCGGTGTTGTTTGTGGCAGCGGCATTGTCAGCAGGCACATTTATTTTGGATGAGGCTGAAGAGTTGCGCGTTAAAGAGTCCGACCGCATTGCAACCATGGTAGCAGCACTTTTGGCATGTGGTGCAGATATTGAAGAAAAAGAAGATGGCGCAATCATTCATGGTAAACCAACGCTCAAAGGTGGGGTTACGGTGAATGCCCATGGTGACCATAGAATTGCGATGGCAATGGCAGTGGCGGCACAAAAAATGGATGTTGAAATTAGGATTGAAAATGCATCCGCAATTGCGACATCATTCCCAAGCTTTGTTGATTTGGCACAAAACATTGGAATGAATGTACGCTGGGAAGAAACATGAGTGACTGGCAAGTAAGCCAAGGGTTGCAGGTTGCCATTGATGGGCCATCAGGCTCTGGCAAAGGCACAATTGCGGCCATGATTGGTGGAGAATTGGATTTGCCCGTGTTGGATACAGGGCTTTTATACCGTTACGTGGGCTGGTGCGCTGAAGAAAAAGGTGTGTCGCTGGATGATGAAAGTGCAGTGTTATCCATGCTTGATGCTGCGATAACTTCTATGGTTTGGAAGGCTGAAGGTATCTTCTTAAAAGAGGCTGATGCTGAAAAGGATTGCACTTCGCAGCTTCGTGATGAGAATGCAGGCGCTCGAGCGTCTCAAGTGGCTGCCATGCCACAGGTTCGTGCGGCATTATTGGATGTGCAGCAAGATATTGCCAAGTTGGGTTGCGTGATGGATGGGCGTGATATTGGGACTGTAGTTTTACCTGATGCGCAAGCAAAGTTTTATTTGACTGCATCTCAGCGTGAGCGGGCAAGAAGACGTTGGAGTCAGCTTAAAGCCAAGGGTGAAGATGCTGATTTGGAGCGTATTGCCGCTGAGTTAAGAGAACGTGATGAGCGGGATATGGATAGGGATTGTGCACCATTGGAAAAAGCGGTGGATGCCATTCATATCGATTCAACAACCATGGCGATGGATGATGTTGTTGATAGAATATTAAATGTTTTAGAACGAAGAAAGTTGATTAATAAAAAATGAGTGAGTTAAACATGAACACTGAAGCCAAACCTGATGATACTATTGAACAAAAAGTTCAACCAACCGAGCCAACAGAGGCTGTTGTTAACGAAGAAGAATCGTTTGCAGCCCTTTTTGAAGCTTCGCTAGAAGAACAACCCAAGCTTTCGCGTGGCGAATATGTGACGGGTGTTGTTGTGGCCATTGATGCTGAGGTGGTAACCGTTGACCTGAAAGGTAATAGCGAGGGTGTGATTAAGTTGGCTGAGTTTGCTTCGATTGGCGAAGATGTACCAAGCATTGGTGCTGAAATATCTGCGTTAATGGTGGGTAAGGGTCGTTTGGGTGTTGAGCTGTCTGTTTTACAAGCCAAACGTCGTAAATTGATGGATGTGGTGGTTGCAGCCAAAGAGGCAGGCGAAACAGTCTCTGGGCAAGTAAGCAAAGAAGTTAAAGGTGGTTTCCGGGTTGATTTGGGTGGTTTAGAAGCATTTCTGCCGCGTTCTGAAGCGGATACAGGTTTTGTAAATGCTGGTGAATTGTTAAACCAAACATTTGATTTTGCAATTATTGAGGTGCAACACCGCCCTGAAAATGTAGTGGTTTCACGCAAACAACCTTTAGCCGAACAAGAAGCAGTGTTGCGTGAAGCGTTTTTTGCCAGTCATGAGTTGGGCAGTAAAGTTACAGGTACGGTAAAACGTTTAACAAATTTTGGTGCGTTTGTTGATCTTGGCGGTCTTGATGCGCTTTTGCATGTTTCAGATATTGCTTGGAAACATATCAATAACCCTGCTGAAATGTTAAGTGTAGGTCAGGGTATTACCGCAGAAATTATTAAGTTGGATGCTGACGCGGCTAAAGTTTCAATTTCAACGAAAAACTTGATTGAAGATCCATGGACGAAAGTATCTGAAACTTATGAAAGTGGCATGCAGGTTACGGGTACTGTACGTAAACTTATCAAAGCAGGCGCTATTGTTGAACTAGAACCTGGCGTGGATGGTTTGATTCATCGCTCGGAAATGAGCTGGACGCGTAAAGATGTTGAGCCTGCAAAAGTATTGTCTGAAGGTGACGTGGTAGATGTTGCTGTGATTGACTTTGATGCAGAAGAAAGACGTTTGCGTTTAAGTTTAAAAGCAGTCAGTGATAACCCTTGGCAAGTATGGATGGCAGAGCACCCAGCAGGTTCGAAAATCACAGGTAAAATCAAAAATATCTCAGACTTTGGCTTTTTTGTAGGTCTTACCGATGAGTTGGACGGTTTGGTACATATTGGCAATATATCTTGGGACAAACAAGGTGATGAAGCCATTCAAGACTACCAAAAAGGTCAAGAAGTTGAATGTGCAGTGATTGGTGTTGATGTCGAACGTGGTCGCATTGCTTTGGGTGTTAAACAGCTCACTGAGAATCCTTTTGATACATTTATCAATGGCGCTAAGAAAGGTACGGCAGTGAACGGTAAGGTTGTCGAAGTATTGCCGAATGCTTATTTGATTGAGGTTGCGGATGGTATCGTAGCACGTTTGGCACAGCGGGAAATGCCGAGGGAGCAGGGCTCATTGGCTGTGGGTGATGATGTTGAAGCAAAGGTCATAAATGTAGACCGTCGTCGTCAACGTGTTGAGCTTTCTGTGCGTCAATTGTTGCGTGATGAAGAACGTGATTCGATTAAACATTATGCCAAACAAGTGCAACAAGAAAGTGCACCATCGGCATTGGCACTTGAGCTGCAGCGGAAGTTTTTGGATAAACAATAAACCCGTACTTAGTTGCGTTTTTTGATGGGGTCGTTTACTTTAACCTTATAATATTTTTAAATGTATGGGTTGGAATAGGGAGTAGAGCATGACAAAATCTGAACTTATTGATGCGGTATCCGCCGCTAATCACGATATTACGCGTCGAGAAGCGGAAGTTGTAGTGAGCACTGTTTTTTCTGCGATTTCTGAGGAGCTAGCAAGCGGTGGGCGTGTTGAGCTTCGTGGTTTTGGAAGTTTTAGCATCAAAAACCGTGAATCACGCACAGGTCGCAACCCCAAAACTGGAGAGTCTGTATTTGTACCCGCAAAATCCGTACCTCACTTTAAACCAGGTAAGGAATTAAGGGAACGGGTGGATCATAAGTAGTTTGTTTTTTCAAGAGAAGAGTTGATATGAACTGGATTAATATCAGTGTGAGCATTGGTCTTGCACTCTTTGCGGTTACCTTTGCTTTAGAAAACATGATGCCTGTCCACTTGTCTTTTTTAGGCTTTAAATCTGAAGAAGTACCCTTGTTCTTACCTGTCGTCATTACCTTTTTATTGGGCTTTTCAGGCGGACTGCTTGCGCTTAGCTTCTCTCGTCGCAAACATAAAAAAGAAATTAACTACCTTCGCAAAGAGAATGCTTTATTACATCAAGAGGTTGAGAATTTACGCAATATCCCTTTGCAAGATGACCTATGAACAGTTTTTTATTGGTCGTTATTGCTGTTGCTGTGCTGGTTGCAGCGGCGCTGTTATGGAAAAAAAGAGAAGATATTGATTTTTCTGATGCTGGTTTAGAGCATGAACCTGAAGATACTCGTGTTACGCCACTGTTACGCGGCATCAACTATTTGCTTTCCGACAAACCCGATCAAGCATTACAAGAAATGGTGCAAGTTGCCAAAATCCGTTCTGAATCGGCTGAAGTTTATATGGCATTGGGCGAAATGTTCCGCACCCAAGGTGAGTATGGACGTGCAGTACGCATTCACCAAAATTTATTGGCGAGACCTGAAGTTTCTTTAGAGTTTCAATTTCAAGCTTATGTATCACTTGGGCGAGACTTCCAAGCTGGCGGTCTGTTGGACAGGGCACTTAAACATTATGCCAAAGCATTGGCAATACAACCAGATCATATTGAATCACTGAATGCTTGTTTACGCATTCGGGAACAAAGCAATGAATGGGATGAGGCAGAGTGGTTGGTTAGCCGTTTGGAACAAGTGGAAAACCAATCCGCGCATGAACACCGGGCATACCTCAAAGCAGAAATGGCGAAAGATGCTTTGGAGAAACAAGATGTTACTTTGGCGGAAGCATTATTGGATGAGGCACTGAAGCTTTCTGCAGCATGTTCACATGCTCACTTATTACGTATTGAGTTGTTTATCATGGAAGAAAACTTTGCTAGAGCTGTTGAACAAACAAAACATTTTTTAACGGATGTAAAAGAAGAACATCATGTGTTATTACCTAAAATTTTATTACAGCATGTGAAGTTTTATGAACAATATGCGAAGCCTTTTTTGCTGACTTACTGGCAAAACAATAAAAACATTGAACTGGGTGTAGCTTGGGTGGAAGAAACTGCCAAACTTGTAGGTTTACCACAAGCAGAAGACCTGCAAAAAACACTGGATTTGAAAAACTTAAGTTTGCGCCATGAACTGCGCTTAATGGCATTGCAAGATGGCTCAGATAACTTGCATAAACAGGCAAAAGAATGGCGGATATTGAGTAAAATGTTTGCTTGTAAACAATGTGGTGTACAAGTACATGATATGCGTTGGCATTGCCCAAAATGCCATCATTGGGGCACAATGGAACCATTAAAAGGCGCTCATACTTTTGGGGAAGAACAGCATGCACAATAAAATCATGGTGGCTTTGGATGTAAATAATAAAGCCGAAGCTTTAACTATGCGCGATACTTTGGCGGATAGCGTGGGTTGGCTAAAAGTAGGCTTGCGTTTGTTTGTCGCAGAAGGCCCAAGTTTGATTTCGGATTTAACAAAAACACACAAAGTATTTTTAGACCTGAAATTTCACGATATTCCCAACACTGTGGCACAAGCGATTGAGAGTGCGGGTAGCTTGGGCGTACAAATGGTGAATGTACATGCAGGTGGTGGTCAACCTATGCTAGAAGCAGCAAGTAAAGCGGCTAAAGCATTTCCTGATATGTTATTGATTGCGGTTACCGTGCTCACCAGTGATACCATGCCTAAGGAGCAAGCGCTCAAAGTGGCTTTGGAGCGCGCCAAACTGGCTAAAGATGCAGGGCTAGATGGTGTGGTGTGTAGTGTACATGAAGCTGCTCAAATCAAAAAAGTATGTGGCAAAGATTTTATCACAGTCACCCCTGGTATTCGCTGGGGTAATCAGGATACACAAGACCAAAAACGTATTGCTGACCCCAAAATGGCAGTGGAGAATGGCTCAGATTATTTGGTGATTGGTCGCCCTATTTTGCAAGCGGATAGCCCTAAAAATGCAGCAAAAGAAGCGGCATCTATGATGGAAGAAGCCAATATTTGATGAATAATAGTTTGAAGGATAATGGCGCATGAAAGTTGGCGTATTATTACTCTCGGCAGGAAGTGGTAAACGATTTGGTAGTTCAATTCCCAAACAATATCTGGAAGTTGCTAGCAAACCTTTAATTTTACATACACTCAATAGTTTAAATCAAGAGCCTCGGATTGCTGTGGTGCAGCCTGTGATTGGGAGCAGAGATTTGTGGTATCACGATGCTGTGGCAGGGCAGGCGTGGAATTTTGACTTGTTACCACCTGTTGAAGGTGGTGCAGAACGCTCGATATCAATGCAAAAAGGCCTTGCTGCACTTCCAGCTGATATTGATATGGTGGCCGTACATGATGCAGCGCGTGCATTGCCTTCCAAGGCACTCTTAAAAGATGTGTTGGATGTCGCTGAGGTTCATGGTGCAGCAGTGCCAGGCTTAGCTGTGCATGATACGATTAAACGCATCAATACAGATGGCAAAGTGTTGGAAACTCCTGATAGAAGTTCGTTAATGGCTGTGCAGACCCCGCAAGTGGCAAGGCGTGACTGGTTTGTGTCAGCATTGGCACAAGAAAAAGAGCGGCTTCATTTGCATACTGATGATGCATCCGTGCTCGAAGCGGCTGGATTTGATGTGTATATCAGCCAAGGTGATGTGAACAATCGAAAAGTGACCACGCCACAAGACATGTTGTGGCTGCAAGACTACATCAAAGGGGTTGATTCATGAG
>JAUZQX010000181.1 GCA_030950765.1 Ghiorsea sp. | reverse complement strand
ATAGACATATAACCTCTGACCGTGATTGTTCCTGTTCGCTCATATGTAATAACTCCGCTTTCATTGACCACCTCCAGAACACACTCTAAAGCGGACATTTCTATTTTGCTAAAAGCGGACATTTTCATTTTGCGCCTACATCTGTGAATTGACACTAGCCAAAAGATGTTTATTTTGTCAGTTTTCCACAAGTTATTGCTAGGAAAAAGGAAGGGATATGCGTTATTTAACTTTACTACTTTGTGCAATGCTGGTGACATCGTGTGCGAATAAACAGCAAGAAAGAGCTGTTATCGCGGGTGCTATTCTTGGCGGCATGATTGGTGCTGCAACTGCACAACCTGCATCAACAGGGTATGCCTCACCATCTGCGCCTCACCATGCTGTGGAAGAAGATGATTATAAGGAAGAACGTCGTCATGATCTGGAAGAAGAACATGATGATGAGCATGAGAAGAAAAAGAAGCGTAAAAAGAAACATGACGATGATGAGCACGATGATGATTAACCATCTCTAACAGTCAGCTTAAAGCCACCTTTGGGTGGCTTTTTTTATGCGGCTTCTGGCATACACTTCTTGCTTGATGGTACACTGCCAAAACTTATAAAGTTAAGGCGTTGTTTGTCCACTATAAAACCAAACAGGCGCAGCACTAATTTATGTTTAATACGCCTCAGTTTTGGCGCAAGAGTCTAGTTTGGCTCAGGGAAAGTGTTACCTATAAAGGTTCCTTGTTATCTTCACCATTAAGCGAGGGTAGTGGGCTATCTTCCAATAAATGAGCAGGTATTTCTTTTTTTGCTTTACCCGATAAATCTGCCAATGTTTTGACTTGGTTGACAAGGTTGCCACGCCCATCTTTGAGTTGTCCGAAGGCTTTGTCGTAGGATTTTTGTGCCCTTCCGATATGGGTGGTAATGTCTTCAAAGGATTCGATGAAACCAACAAACTTATCATGCAAGTTGCCTGCTTGTTTGGTGAGTTTGGCAACATTTTCAGTTTGCCGTTCATAGCGCCAAAGTTGTTCAATCAATTTGAGGGTGGCGTATAGTGTTGATGGGGTGACAACGGCGATACGTTTATCAAATGCGGCTTCAAAAATGCTGCTATCTGCTTCAATTGCCATTAAATATGCTGCCTCAATGGGCATAAACATTAATACATAATCAGGAGAATTTACACCCTCAAGGTGGTCGTAGCGTTTGTTGGCTAGGGTTTGAATGTGGGTTTGGATGCTTTTAACATGGGCGCGAAGATGTTGCTTTCGGGCTGTGTCATCTTGGGCTGAAACAGTGCGTTCATAATCTGTCAAAGAGACCTTAGCATCAATAATCACTTGTTTGTTACCTGGCATATTGATAATCACATCTGGGCGCTGGCGTTTGCCTTCATCATTTACAAAAGATTGTTCACGTTTAAACTCGTAACCCTCGCGCAGACCACTGCTTTCCAAGAGCTTTTCCAAAATCATTTCGCCCCAATTACCTTGAGCTTTACTATCACCTTTAAGAGCTAGGGTAAGGTTGAGCGCCTCTTGCGACATTTGATGGTTGAGTTCTTGCAAGTGTTGCAAGTGTTGACTAAGTGCGCCACGCGCCTCTACGTCTTCTTTATGCACTTGCTCCATGCGTTGCTTAAATTCTGACATATCCTTTTGCATGGGTTTGATGATGCTGTCCAAGGTTTCTTTACTGGAAGCCGTCATTTTACTTTGTTTTTCTTCAAAAATTTGGTTGGCTAGCAGTTTAAACTCTTGGCTTAATTTGGTTTTTGCATCATCGAGCAAGGCAAGTTTTTCTGTATGGCTTTTTTGCATTAATTCTTGTTCACTTTGTAGCTTGGCGAGTTGGGTCTGTAGCTCGGTATTTTGCGCTCTAAGTTGTTCGATGAATGTGTTTGTTTTGTGTTCCTCTTCTTCATGTTCATTGAGTTGCTCATTTTTATGCTGAACACGTTGCTCTAATACTGCACTTTGTTGTTTGGTTTGATTCAGTTGTGACGTTAAATCAGCAATTAATGTTTGTTGTTGCTGCTTTTCCTGTGTTAAAAGCTGATTACGTTCACGTAGCAGTGAAAGTTCTGGCTGTTGTTCACGTAATGGTTGTATTTCGTGCTCTAGTTGTTGTTTTTTTCGTAAGGTAATGAAAAAAAATGATAAGGTGCAGATAAGTAAAATAGTGAGCAATAATAAGCTGATTGTAAGTGTGTCCACGTGTTTTTTCTCCGAAGGTAGAGGCTGCAATGATATACAATATGGGCTGATGATAAAGTGCTTGGCATGGCTTTGCACTTGAAATATGAGCAGTGATAATTATTACCAAATATAGCTGTAATCTGATTGGCACATATAAAACAATAGCTTGTAGTATATTTTTGTCTAAAGTAGCGCCGATGTTGAAGTATGTTTTGATACTATTTTGTTTATTTT
This sequence comes from Ghiorsea sp., assembly GCA_030950765.1. Classification (GTDB taxonomy): domain Bacteria; phylum Pseudomonadota; class Zetaproteobacteria; order Mariprofundales; family Mariprofundaceae; genus Ghiorsea. Next base: position 2,224 of record JAUZQX010000181.1, on the reverse strand, counting down.
CATGGTCACACCAAACCTTGGCAGTGGGTTTTGGTCAGGCATCGCTGCATAGCCATTTGGGTGAGGCTTTGGATGTTAGCATGCCATTAATCATGGAAAAAGGTGAGGATATTCGGCAGTTTAGTGTGCAATTGGCTTCCCCAAGTGAGTATCAAAATTTAGAGCAAACAATTCCAAAATCGTATCATCATATTCGTGTTGATGTAGAAATATCACCCTTAGCTGTGCCTAAAGTATTGATTCATTCAAGTTATGCGGTTGATGAAGCGATTCTTGTTTTGGTGCTAAAAGTAAAACGAGGTAGAGGTATTTTTTACAAAAAGATGCAATTCTTTTTGGATGCTGCAGATATTAAACCGACAACAAAAACAGCATGGATGAGTCGCCCTAGCCAACAAGTCGAGTATATTGCAGCCAAACAGAATCGTGATGCGGCTGTCGCGGCTCCTTTTACCCGTAAGGCTGGCTCAACTGCATCATATCAACGCAGCGATGACTGGGCGCGGCGTAGTAGTTATGGGCCTGTGCAATATGGGGATAGTTTGAGTGAAATTGCCTATCGTTTGCGTAAGGATAAACGGTATTCGAATCATCAGGTGATGTTGGCATTGTTTGATGCCAACCCGAAAGCTTTTGTGAATCAGGATATTAACCAGTTAAAGAAAGGTAGTTTTTTACAAGTGCCTGATGATGCTGCATTGCAAAATTTTATCAAATCAGCGCGACACCAAAGTTTAAAAGCATTGAAATTATCCAAAAAAACCAAGGAAAGTAAGAAGAAATCAGTACCTGTTCAACATATTGCGCCAGAAACAACTGCTTCACCTCAGTTTCGAGGGCGAATTTCTTTGGGTTTACATGAAGACTTGGCGGCAGCACACATAGACCCCGAAGTATTGCAGCGTTTGGACAAATTAGAGCCCATGTATCAACAAGCCATGGCTACAGGGCTGCGTTTGGATGGTATGGGTGGGAAGGTGGATGCATTGGCAAAAGAAGTGGCGCAATTGCGTGATAAGGTTGATGCTTTGGCGCGTGTAAACCCAAAGGTGATTCAGGGAAACACTTCTTACGGTTGGTTTTGGTTTATTGGTCTGTTGCTTTTAAATGGTATCTTGTTTGCAGCGTATTTTTACCGTAAACAAATGAAACTCTGGCAAAATAAATTGGTTGAAGCACAACAATCCATGCCGTATTCAGAGCAGGAAACGGATGGGCAAGCAGAGGTGAATCAGCGCAGCACAGTTGCTGATGCCCCTATGATGCCTGCTGAAACACGCCAGTCTACGGGGTTGGATGCTCACGATAGCATGGTGGGAGATGATATATCAGGCTCACACGATCATCATGAACTGGAAGTTATTTCAATTGATGATTTGGCGGCTGTGGTGAAAGAGGACCCTGAGGATTATGTCAGCTTGTTTGAAGAAGCTGTGCATAAAAAAAACTGGTTGCAAGCAGAAAAATATTATGCATTGATGGGTGATAAAGAGAGTTCGCGCCCAAGAATACAGGCACTATGGGTGCAAAAATTACATGCTTCCAATAATATTATAGAGCGTAACATTACATTATTGAATCTTTCTAGGCTGTATGAACACGAGCAATGGCATAGGTTTTGTTCGTATTTTGATCAAGATGTTTGGCATGAGTTGCAGGATGAAAAAGTCATCAGTTATACAGGCAGAGTTGTTGAGTTAGAAATGGATAAAATGAACCAGCAGCTTATGCTTGATGAAAGTGGCATTGATGAATCTGACCCTATTTTAGACTTGTCAGCGACAGGTACTTTTGACATTACAGTTCAAGATTTCCAAGTGAGTACAAAAGATAATGACGCTAATCCCATGCAGGATACATGGGATGAAAAACGTGCGGACAGTGAGAAGCAGGGTGAGCAAGGTTTAAACGATGATTCTATTGTTGATACCAAAGATATTGAACCTATTGCTGATATTATTACAGATGAAATAGAGCAAGGTATTCCCGAAGGTACGGCAACGGCATTAAATTTGGACTTTGACTTTGAGCTTGAAATAGATGCGAGCCAACAAGAGCCTCTACCTAGGGCTGATGACATGGTGAACGGTGAAGATGATACAGTGCTAGTAACTCCTGAAACGCTAGAAGCAATGGAAGAAGTTGCGAAAGGAAGTAAAGCCAGCGATGTTTATTCAGCACAGAAACATGAACCTTATCCTAATGATGAAGGGGATACAGTTTT
>JAUZQX010000180.1 GCA_030950765.1 Ghiorsea sp. | reverse complement strand
AGTACTGATGAGCCAATTGAAATGGCTATTAAGCGATTCCGTAAGCAAGTTGAGCGTGGTGGTGTTATTAGTGAATGCCGTCGTCGTGAAGCTTATGAAAAACCTTCTGTGGCGAAGAAACGTAAAGAAGCTGCAGCACGCAAGCGTCTTATGAAACGCCTTCGTCGTATCCGCGCTCGTCAACGTCGCGAATACTAAGAAAAGCAAACCGAATCATTTGATTCTTTTAAAAGCCGTCTTAACCCTTGAGGTTAGGGCGGCTTTTTTTTGCTGGCCTCCTTAATGTTGCAATATTTATGTGGGTATATATTGCTTTAATGGCATGTGCATTGCTTGTCATACCTCAGAGTCTTTTGATAAGTATACGGAGGTTATGATGCAAGGTGGAGATACATTAATCAGTAGTATTATAGTAGGCATGGGCTGGGCAGCAGGTGTGGTGATGCTCATTTTGTTTATTATGCTTGTGCAAGACTTGTTGCAGCCACACAGTGCGGTGCGGCGTAATTATCCCGTGATTGGGCGTTTACGCTACTTTTTAGAGAAACAAGGTGAGTTTTTCCGCCAATACTTTTTTGCTCATGATAGAGAAGAGCAGCCTTTTAATCGGGCGACACGTAATTATGTGTACCGTTCATCGAAAAACATTAAACCAGTGATTGGTTTTGGTTCGACCAATGATTTAAGAGAGCCTGGAACGGTCATTTTTGTAAGCACACCATTTGCTGAAGCGGAAGAAAATACAAGAGCCACCCAACCTAAGGTGATTGGTGAGATTCGAGAAAAACCATTTCAGCCTAAAAATATCTTTAATTTATCTGGTATGAGTTTTGGTGCCCTCTCTGAACCAGCAGTTAAAGCACTATCCAAAGGAGCGGCGGAAGCAGGTATTTGGACAAATACTGGCGAAGGAGGGTTATCATCACATCATTTGGTAGGTGGTGGGGATGTTATCTTCCAAATAGGTACAGCCAAATATGGGGTACGGGATGCAGAGGGGCACTTGTGTGATGAAAAGTTAAAAGAAATCGCTGAAAAAGTGGTGGCATTTGAAATTAAGTTGGGTCAGGGCGCTAAACCAGGTAAAGGTGGTATCTTACCAGGTGCTAAAGTCACACAGGAAATTGCAGATATTCGGGGTATTCCTGCTGGTGAAGATTCGATTAGCCCCAATAGGCATGAAGACATTAGTAATACAGAAGAACTATTGGACATGATTAATCGTATTCATCGTCTTACAGGCCGCCCTGTGGGTATTAAAATTGTGGTGGGCGATCACAAGTTTGTAGAATCGTTATGTGAAGCTATTTTGGAACGTGGCGAAGGTTCAGAACCTGATTTCATTACGGTCGATGGTGCAGAAGGTGGTACAGGTGCAGCACCACAAGTATTGGCAGATCATATGGGTATGCCATTGAACGAAGCTTTGCCAACGGTGGTGGACACCTTGATTAAACATGGATTACGCCAGCGTATTGATGTGATTGCATCAGGTAAATTGGTGACGGCGGCGGCAGTAGCTAGAGCTTTGTGTTTAGGTGCAGACTTTTGTGTATCGGCACGTGGTTTCTTGTTTTCTTTGGGTTGTATTCAATCCTTACAGTGTCATAGCGACCATTGTCCAACTGGTATTACCACACAAGATAAACGCTTGCAAAAGGGGCTTAATGTTGAATTGAAAGCACAACGTATTGCCAATTATGCCAAATGGGTGAATCAAGAAGTGGATATGCTTGCACATTCATGTGGTTTGAAAAATGCCAATGCATTTAGTCGTGAGCATGCACGAATCGTGGACACCGCTGATAAAAGTACCGCTATGGATGTATTACACCCTTATCCTGAGGGTGGTTTAAAATAATCAGTCTTTTTCAATAGGGCTGACATAACCCAAAGGACGAATGGCAACGGTATTTTTAATTTTGGAGCAGACCTTGCCATCAGCGCGGATATACACCATATCAAAACAAGGTGTGGCGCGACCATGTTCAGCTAATTCTTCACGAATTTGTTGTTCTTGGGCGGGGTCAAAATCAAAATGAAGCATCAAATCTGAATTACCGACTCGGATAAAATCAATATCCAATTTTTTAGTGGCAACACGGTGGTTAGGAAACTTGCGTATGCAAGCCATGGCAGGAATAGGGTCGGCAAGACTGGCTTGAAAACCACCGAACATATTACCTGCTGCATTTTTAGACACCCAATTCAGCGGCAAACGAATGCGAACCTTAGTCCAATCTTCATTATATTCTTCTAAAGATGCACGCATGAGAAAAAAGGGAAGAAATAAGGAGAACTTTCGTTTATCCGACAAAAATGCAAGTTTTTTGATGAAGTTTATATGACTAGCCATCGTCTACACCGTTTTGTTTGCCCAAGGTGATGGGTTTACCAATGAGCTTGACCAAGGGGCGTTTTTCTTGTTCACCATTCCATACACATACATCATGTTCATCAAACCATTGTTCATCAAACAACCAAACCCACTTGTTTTTCTTCTCAATGATTTCAGGCAATGCAGCATCACCACTTTTGGTGCGATTTAAAGCTGCAGCTAGGCGCAGAATTGCCGCCAAAGCAATGGTCACGCGTGTATCTTTAGTTCGCATACCTTTGAGCGAAACATGTTTGTTATTTGGGCTGGTTTTTCTATGAAAACGAACCATAGCAGCCAACATTTGTTGCTGACGCTGGGTGACACCCGTGAGGTTGGAATTGCCAATAATATAACTACCATGCAAATGAATTTTTTTATGGCTCATGGTCAAACCGATTTCATGCAACTGACATGCCGCAATAAGCAAACGGTAAGCCTCTTCATTTAAGTCCAATGGAGCTGAGTATGCTTTAAAAATGATTTCAGCCGTTTGGGTGACCCGTTTGATTTGGGTGCGGTCGAGATTGAATCGTTTTGCCATGGCTTTACTGGCAGCCCTGATAGGGCGAGAGGGTAAACGCCCTGTGCTGGCAATGCGGTCAAAGATAATACCTTCTCGCAAAGCACTGGGGCAAATACGTAAGGACTTGATGCGTAGTGCACGCATCACTTCCTTCAAAATAATACAGCCTGCGACCAATGTAGCTTGGCGTTCTGGCTCAATACTTGTGGGTAAAGTATCATTTTTTACGGAGGCAATGAGCTTAGGAAAGATATTTTTTAAGTCACGCAGGGTGAGGTGTGTGCTGTCTTCATGTTCATAAAAACTAGCAACCACTTCTGCTAAGCTACGGATGGTTCCTGATGTACCATATACGGCATGCACTTCAAAAGGTTTGTATTCGGATGCAACCGCTTGAATTTTACTTGCTGCTGCTGCCCGACATTGTTTGATTTGTCGTGTGGTATAGTTGCCTGCGGCAAAGAATTTACGAGAATATCGGCGCGCGCCCATATCCAAGCTTTCGGCAGCCAATACCCCATCGGGGTTGTTGCCAACGATGACCTCTGTGCTGCCACCACCAATATCAATAATATAAGCAGGTTCGTCACGAATATAACCCTCAGAACGAACACCTTGGAAGACCAGCCGTGCTTCTTCTTCGCCATTGACGATTTCAACCACCAAATCAAGCTCTTGGCGAATACGTTTGGCAATGGCATTGCGGTTGGGGGCATCACGCATGGCAGAGGTGGCAATACAATGCATTTCTGCATCATAACTTTCTGCCAACTGTTTGAAGAATTTCAGGCTTTCAAGCATGCGTCCAATGGCTTCTTCATTTAGCTTGCCTCGGGCATTCACACCATCACCCAAGCGTACCCAGTGTTTCATTCTATCCACAATATGAAATGCGCCGTGCGCTTCAGCTTTGGCAATAATCATATGGAATGAATTGGTGCCCATATCAACTGCCGCAATGTGTTTGCCCAAATGTATGCTCAAAAGTTCGCCCTCGTTATGTGGTGGCTACCTGTTGTGCTCGAACTTTCTTTTGCACAGCTTTTTTCTTGGCAGCTTTGTTTGCTTTGGCTGTATCATACTTCTTTAAATGACGCTTGGTCAATTTATGCTGTTTATGGACTTTTCCTGTGTCTTTTAGCTTTTTACCTGAAATGACGTTGGCTGATTTGAGAATATTTTTAGGGTTGAGTATTCTATCTAAGCATTTTCCTGTTTTTTGTTTGTTGGTGAAAAGGGTTGATCAATAAGCAATGAAGCCAAGTGTTGTGCATGTCAGGTTTAGATAATGTCATGATTGTGCCATATTGTGATGCAGTGTACTGTTGCTGATACACTTTTACGGAGAGACAATGAGCCAAGATTTACAAGCACCCGAATTATATTTGAATCGCAACTTAAGCATGCTGGCATTTAACCAGCGTGTATTTGAGTTGGCCTGTGATGAATCGGTACCGCTTTTGGAGCGTTTGCGTTTTTTGTGTATCAGTAGCTCCAACTTGGATGAATTTTTTGAAGTGCGTGTGGCGATGTTGAAGCAGCGTGTGGCGATGGGTTTAAATACGGTGTCACCTGATGGACTTTCCACATCAGAAACATTGAACGCCATTCGCACTGATGTTGAAGGTTTGGTGGACAAGCAATATAACCTGTTGGAAAATGATATTTTACCTGCCATGCGGGATGAAGGTGTTCATATTTTACACAGGCATGAATGGACAGAGGCGCAACAACAGTGGATTCGCCGCTTTTTCCGTGCAGAACTGTTGCCCGTACTGACCCCCATTGCTCTAGACCCAGCCTATCCATTTCCCAAGTTGGTCAATAAAATTTTAAACTTTATTGTTAACCTTGAAGGTAAAGATGCTTTTGGGCGTGATGTGAAACGAGCGATTGTCCAAGCACCGCGTTCGTTGCCACGTTTGATTGCCTTGCCTGATGATGTGGCAGGTTGTGCACATGGCTTTGTGTTGCTTTCATCGATTATGCACGCTTATGTGGATGACTTGTTTCCAGGTATGGAAGTATCGCAATGCCATCAGTTTCGGGTGACACGAAACAGTGAGCTTTACCGCCGTGAAGAAGAAAGTGAAGATTTGAAAAAGATAATTGCGGCTGAGTTGTTGGACAGTCGGTATGGTGCTGCTGTTCGCCTTGAAGTATCTATTCATTGCCCAGAGGAGCAGTCTGATTTTTTGTTGCATCAGTTCAATTTAAAAGAGCAGGATTTGTATCGGGTGAATGGTTTGGTAAACCTGTACCGACTGGCTGCGATTTCTGATGAAGTGGATAGGAGTGACCTAAAATTTAAACCTTTTGTTGCAGGTTTACCCAAATGTTTATCCACCACCAGTGAAGATGATTCATCAT
>JAUZQX010000018.1 GCA_030950765.1 Ghiorsea sp. | reverse complement strand
GCCTGATGCTTCGCAATACTTTGCCCCGATGATGATTGGTTTAAGTCTCGTTGCTATTGTATACATCTCACTTGTAGCGATGATGCAAAAAGATATGAAACGTTTAATCGCGTACTCATCCATTGCACATATGGGTTTTGTTACATTGGGTACATTCGTATTTACGACACAAGCACTGGAAGGTGCTGTTATTAACATGATTTCACATGGCTTTGTAGCAGCGGCACTCTTCTTATGTGTAGGTGTGTTGTATGATAGATTACATACACGAGAAATTGCAGACTACGGTGGTGTTGCCAATGTGATGCCAGTCTTTGCGGTAGTGATGCTTGTTTTCTCAATGGCAAACGTAGCCTTGCCGGGTTCATCGGCGTTTATAGGTGAAATCATGGTATTGATTGGTACATTTGCTGCAGATCCTGCTGCACTGATGATTTCAGCGAAATGGATTGCCATTGCTGCTGCGATTAGTGTGGTGTTATCAGCTTGTTACACCTTATGGATGTACAAACGTGTCATTATGGGCGACTTGGTGAAGGATAGCGTCAGGTCTATGCCTGATATGTCTGTGCGTGAATTTGGTATTTTTGTGCCACTGATAGTTCTCACTGTATGGGTTGGTTTCTACCCCGCACCAGTATTGGACATACTGCATGAATCCGTTGCCCACCTAATTGAGCAAGCAACAACAAGTAAACTTGATGCTGCGGCAGCATTGATAGATCATTCAACGGCGTTACACGCCGTGACACACTGAGGTTTAATATATTATGGCTGAGGTAGTTTTTCCCTTCCCGTTTCCCCAACATTTAGAGCTGATACTCCCAGAAATTATTTTAGCAGTGATGGGTATGGTCACATTGTTAATGAGCGTGTTTATTTCTAAAGCACGACAAAATATTGTGGCTTGGACATCGATTGTATCAGTTGTAGCTGTAGGTGCTGCATTACTTTATGTGTCAGGTTCTGAGCATCAACATACATTTTATGGTTACTTTTTATTGGATCCACTTGCCACTTATGCTAAGTTGTTAATGATTGTAGCCACAGTTTTTGGTATGTTATTATCATTGAATTATGTTAAAGATTTAGCAAATGTAGGTGAATATTATACACTGATGTTATTTGCACTATTGGGTATGATGTTGATGGTTTCATCCAATAACTTTGTTATTATGTACCTTGGTTTAGAGCTTATGGCATTGTCGGTTTATGTATTGGTGGGTTATCAGCGCGATGTATTGCGCTCAACTGAAGCTTCTCTGAAATATTTCATCCTTGGTGCATTATCTTCATGTATGTTGCTCTACGGCTTAACATTCTTGTACGGCACCACGGGTAGTTTCTTCTTTACTGAAATGGGTGACATTATTTCAGCCAGTGGTGAAAATGAGCGATTAGCTGTGCTAACAGGTATGTTGTTTGTCTTGGCTGGTTTGGCGTTTAAAGTATCGGTTGCACCATTCCATATGTGGACTCCTGATGCTTATGAAGGTGCACCTACACCCATCACTGCATTTATGTCGGTGGCACCAAAAGTTGCAGGTTTGATTGTATTCATGCGTATTTTGGTCGAAGTTTTCCCAAGTTTGCAAGCTGAATATACAACCATTCTTATCTTCTTTGCTGTGTTGTCTATGGCAGTGGGTAATATTGCAGCGATTGCCCAACGTAATATCAAACGTATGTTGGCATATTCTACTATCGGTCATGTTGGTTTCATTCTTTTGGGTATGATTGCTGGCACCATGCAGGGTTATACGGTCATTATGATTTATATGACCATTTATTTGTTTATGACCATGGGTGTATTTGCCATTATTATCATGATGCGTAGAGATGATATTCAGGGTGAGTTATTGGATGATTTTGCGGGGTTATCTAAAGTTCGTCCAGGTTATGCTTTGGCCATGGGTTTACTGATGTTCTCTATGGCTGGAATCCCATTCCTTGGTGGTTTCTGGGCAAAATATGCAGTGTTTATGGCAGTGATTGAGCAAGGTCATATTGTATTGGCGACTTTGGGTGTGTTATTCTCAGCCATTGGTGCGTTTTATTATATTCGTATTGTTAAATACATGTACTTTGATGAAGAACGCGTAAGCTTTAATTTTGCCAAGAGTGTACCGTTACAAGTTACTGTTGGGCTTTCAACAGTTGTTATTGTGGCGATTGGTTTGTATCCAGACCCTGTTATGCAAATTTGTAAACTGGCACTGGCTGGTTTTGTTTAAGTATTATTCATTCAGGTAAGGTTCTTTTAAGCTATTTGACCGACATGGTTTTGCCTTGTCGGTCTTTTTTTGAGGTATGAATTTGTACAGTGTTAATCGTGATGCCATATTGTTGGTACTCTTTTGTGCTGCGATATTTTACGCATCACACCAAGCAACATTGCTTGTCAACTTACCTTATCAGCAGCAAGATAAGTTTGTGCACCTTTTGGTTTATGCTGTGCTTGCTACATTAACATGGCGGTATTTTTCGCATTGGCATAATCCGCTACATATACAAATCACAGCAGTTCTCATATTTGTCGCTTTGTATGCTGCAAGTGATGAATACCATCAATCATTCATTGTAGGACGCACAGCTAGCATATTGGATTGGTTGGCGGATATATTGGGTGCGAGTTTGGCAGTGCTGTACTGGTCATGGAAAACAAGACAAAGGAATCAAACATGTTAATTGCAGGTGTCGATGAAGTTGGGCGCGGCCCACTCGCTGGTCCTGTAGTTTCTGCGGCAGTGATTCTATCACCTGATGACCCATATTTAGGGCAATACCGTGATTCAAAAAAAGTATCTGAAAAGAAACGTTTAAAGCTTTATTACCATATTAAACAATATGCAGTGAGTTATGCCGTTGCCCAAGCTGGTTTAGAAGAAATTGATGAACTGAACATTCTACACGCAACCATGAAAGCTATGCGTAAAGCCGTTCTAGGTTTAAATGTTCAACCTTCCAGTATTGAAGTGGATGGCAATCGTGTCCCTGATAATATGCCTGCACCCACCACGGCAATTATTGGCGGGGATGATAGTGTGCAACATATTGCCGCAGCATCGATTATGGCAAAAGTAGTTCGAGACCGTTTAATGCGCGCCTATGATTATCAATACCCGCAGTATCACTTTGCCAAACATAAAGGTTATGGCACCAAAGCACACATGGATGCGTTAAAACAATATGGCGCTTGTCCCATTCATAGGAAAACCTTTGCACCTATAGCTAAATTGCTAGCACAGCCTCGTTTGTTTTAATCTTAGGCGACAACGACACGATTTCTACCGCGCTCTTTTGCAAGGTATAAACGTTGGTCAGCAATATTAATCATGGATTCGAGTGAAGTAGATAATTCGGAGCAAATACCAATGCTGACAGTCACCTGAATCGGTGTTTCTTCGATGAAAAATGTATGCGCCGCAATGCTATTGCGCAGTGTATTCATCAATTGGAGAGCCAATGCTTCATTGGATTTCTGCAATACAATACAAAACTCTTCGCCACCATAACGAGCGATCAAATCTGTTTTACGAAAGCTGTCATTAAGGATTTCAGCGATATGTTGCAGCACCAAATCACCCGTATCATGACCATAGGTATCATTAATTTTTTTAAAATAATCAATATCCAGCATACATACACAGAGATTTTGACTATTTTCCCGTTGAGTGAGCTGCCAAAACATATTACCAACATCGAATAAGGCGCGGCGATTGCGCAAACCTGTTAAGAAGTCTGTACTGGCAACACGGGTGAGTTTAGCGACTTGTTCAATCCGATTGAGAGATTGGGATATTCTACAAATAAACTCTTCATAAGAGCTAGATTTATATAAGAAATCATTGGCGCCAGCTTTAAGGAAGTGTGCTGTAAGTGCATGATTATTTTCACCCGATATACCAATGATGGCTTTGTTGCTAATATCCATATGTTTTTGTAATTCTAAAATTAGCTCAACACCGTTCATTTCAGGCATGGCATAATCAATCAAAAGTAGGCTGAATTGATCAGGATCTTTATACAATAGATCCAAGGCTTGTATGGGGTCACCAATAGTATGACAGGGTATCATCATTTTTTCTAGCATATTTGAGAAAAAACGTTGTGCGGCTTTAGAGTCATCAATGATAAGTGCTGACAAACTTTGGTTGGCTAGCAAACGATGCAGAAGTGCCAATAAATAATGTAAACTGCTGCTGCCTTCTTGAGGAATATAATCAATAATTGGTTTTTGCAGTAGTTTTTGCCTAAGCTCAAGGTCAAACTTACCACTAAATATAATTTGAGGGATATTCAGCTGCGCAAAATCATCCACAATGTTTTGCTCAGGATCATCCGAAAGTTCTAAGCTTATGATGCTGACAAAAATGTCTTGGTGTAGACGTTCTGCCATCATACAAGCTTCCGCTTTACAGCTGGCGACAACAACCTCAAAAGTTAGTTCTTTTAAGATACGTTTTTTAATCGCTTTTTGTACAAATGCCATTTCATCCACGATAAGGATGATGTTCTTTTTCATAAGTCCTCAATGATTGATAGATGCATAGCTATGAACTTAAGCAAGTAAGCTGCCGTTTTTGCAGGCTGTAGCTTTGACACCAAGTCAGGTAATAAGCTACAACTTTAGACAAGCGGAAATGACATGGTATTATTACCCGCATTAGATTTATGGATTAAAGGTAAACCAATGAAAACTGTTGTAGCTGCACTTTATCATTTTGCGACATTAGAAGACTTTAAAGATATGCGTGAACCATTGCAGGCGTTTTGTGATGGCCATGAAATTAAAGGCTCGTTATTGCTTGCATCCGAAGGTATCAATGGCACGGTGGCGGGTTCACGGCAGGATATTGATGATTTGTTAAAGTTTTTGCGTGATGATCCACGTTTAGAAGCCTTGGAATACAAGGAGTCATATACAAATGATAAACCTTTTTACCGCATGAAGGTGAAGCTAAAAAAAGAAATCGTGACGATTGGTATTGATGGCGTAAACCCAAATGTATGTGTGGGTACTTATGTGAATCCGCAAGATTGGAATGCAATTATTACTGACCCAGATGTATTGGTGTTGGACACACGCAATGATTATGAATATGAAATCGGAACATTTAAAGGTGCGATTGACCCGAAAACTGACACATTCCGCGAGTTTCCTGAATATGTTGAGAAAAACTGCGACCCCAAAAAACATAAAAAAGTCGCCATGTTTTGCACGGGTGGTATTCGCTGTGAGAAAGCATCATCCTATATGCTACAACAAGGTTATGAAGAGGTTTACCATCTTAAGGGTGGTATTCTCAAGTATTTGGAAGAAGTGCCAGAGGAAGAAAGCTTGTGGGAAGGCGAATGTTTTGTCTTTGATGACAGAACAGCCGTTAAACATGGCTTAAAACAAGGCGAGTATCAGCTTTGCCGTGGTTGTCGCTGGCCGTTAAGTCTACAAGACAGGAAGAGTGAACATTACCGTGAAGGCATATGTTGTGACAGGTGCTATGATGTGCTGACACCTGAAAAAATAAGCAGCCTAGAAGAACGGCATAAACAAGAAACCTTGGCAAGACAGCGGGGGGAAGCGCATTTAGGCATGTCGCTTAAAGATGCTCAGCGTAGAAAATTGGAGCAAAAGCGAGCTTTAGGGGCAAAAGTGCCCAACCATTTGCTCAAACACCGTAAGAAGCAACACCGTTAAAAATATATTTGAAAATCCAAGGCATAGACTTTGGGGTATAAGCCGAATTCGGCGGTGTTTTTACCATTAGGCAATAAAACGGATAGATTGACGGTGCTTTCATCGGATAATGAATAATTTATATATGCGGTGTTGAGTTGGGATTGGTCATCCATATTTCGGACTATACTGAAGTTTGCCAAAAGCAGGGGCGTAAACTGATAGTTTAAACCCAATGCAAGGTATTGTTTGCCTGCATAAGGTAAGTGTGGGGTGATGGCTGCTGCACCATGATAAAACCATTCGGCACTCCATGTTGTATCGGCATTAAGACGCTGTTCTAAGCCGAACACCCATTCACTTGTATCTTGCCCAGCTTGTTTGCTCCTGTGCCCTTCTGCACGGATACCAAGGTTATCCAATAGGTCAGCTTGCAGGCTGCCACCGAACACTTGCTGCGAAGAAAATGCTGTTTGGTTGAGCTCTCCCATAAACATCATCCAACTGATATTGTCCAAAGTTGATTCAAAACGTAAAATGGATGAGCTGTTGAGGTTTTCACCTTGGTTGTTGACCAAAATCAATGAAAGTGTGGAAAGTTCGCCCGCAAACCTACCCAACTGAAGTTCTGAATATACGGCATCAACGCCTTGTTTAAAGTCACGGTTCAGGCTTTGTATGGTAAACGGTGCAAAAAAGTCGTTGGGGCTAAAATAAAAAGTTGTGGCAAGGCTAACGGCTTGTCGCCCGACTTTGAGGTAAAACTGCTCATTATTAAAACTGATATTGAGCCTGTCTGCTTGGGTTTGGTCGGTATTATTGTTTTTGCTATGGGTTTGCTGCCATATTTGTTGGTATTCCAAGTGCCAGTTGTTGAAATCTGCATCATACATTAGTCGCGTAGATAAAAAGTTTGTGTTTACAGCATCTATAGAACCGACCCCCGTTAGAAACAACCCTAGTGCTTGCTGACTGAGGTCATCGGATTCTGAGGCATAAAATGCATAGGCAGCGTTTATGGGGGCGAGCAATAAGCTCATAAAAATAAACCAATTGCACATTATTTTCGTTCGTCATCCGCGATTTTACCATCATGCACTTGGATAATACGTTTGGCTTTATCCATCACATGTTGGTCGTGGGTGGAAAATAAAAAGGTAATACCTTGTTGTTCATTCAGTGCTGCCATCATATTGAGTAAAGATTTGGCAGTTTCTGAGTCCACATTGGCAGTGGGTTCATCGGCAAGTACAATCGCAGGGCGGGTGACAATGGCTCTGGCAATGGCAACGCGCTGCTGTTGACCACCTGACATTTCATCGGGTCTGCGTTGTTCCAAACCTTCAAGCCCAACATCTTTAAGCACCTGCATCACGCGCTGATATTTCTCTGCTTCGTCAATGTCCTGTAAATCTAAAACAAATGCTGCATTTTCATATGCAGTCATCACGGGAATCAAGTTGTATGCCTGAAACACAAAACCAATGCGGTTCTTGCGTACTTCAGCAAGCTTTGCATGGCTTAATGTCGCTAAGTTAACATTATCTATCCATACGCTTCCTGCATCAGGCACATCCAAGCCACCAATAAGGTTAAGTAAACTTGTTTTTCCTGAACCAGAGGGACCACATAAAGCTGCAAAGTCGCCCTGCGTAATATCCAATGATACATCGTTAACGGCATGAACTTGGACTTTCCCTTGTTGGTAGGTTTTGCTGATATGTGACAGGCGAACAATGGGTTGGTCTTTGGCTAAAGCATCTGACATATCGACTCCTTTAAATTGTTTTTAGGCTTTCAATGGGCGGTGTTCTGCCTGCTTTCCAAGCGGGATATGCACCTGCAAGCATGGCAAGCGTAAACACTGAGCCTAAGATGAACATAATGCTTTCGGGGAATAGTCGGGCCTTGAATAGTGGGTCAATCAAAACGCCGCCATAAGTGAAGTCGTTACCCATACCTGCACTCAAATCAATACCGTAATGATAGAGGAAGTAATACCACGGTGCGGTTATGATAATACCCAACATTAACCCCAATAAAGCCAGCCAAAAACATTCGACCATGACCAGCCTAAACAGGGTGCTGGGTGATAAACCCACTGCCATCATCATGCCAAACTCATGTTTGCGTTCTAACACACCCATGAGCATGGTATTAAATATACCCGCGGCAATAAGTAAGCCGACCAAGATTTGGCTGATATAGTTCATGCTTTTGTCCATGGCAATCATACCTGCTAAGTCAGGCTGGGTTTCATGCCAGCTGAGTACGGCATAACCCTGAACACTGGGCAATGTGCGAATCAAGTCTCGGGCAAGGTTTGCTTGACGTTGGTCATGAATCAACACGGCAATCAAAGATACTTCATCTGCGGTATAACCCAAAGCATGTTGGGTACTTTTTAAGGGCATCAGCACCATGTTACCATCAATGGCATCCACGCCTGCATGAAAGATACCTGTAACTCTTGCAATATGACTGATAATTTCACCATGTACATCGGTGGTGGTGTACACCAGTTTCTTGCCCAGTTTTAGGCGTAGTTTTTTTGCAAGTTTGCTACCAACAACAATGCCGCGCTTACTGTCTGACGTGAACATTTTTCCTTCTACTAAGCTTTTAATAAACAAATTGTTATTGGCACTTTCAAGCTCTGGGTTGATGGCAATAAATGCACCACCAACATTTTTGTTGGCACTGGCAAACATGGCTTGTCCCATGATACGCGGCACGGCGCTAGCTATGGCATCCAAAGCGCGTGTTTGCTGTAAAATTTCATTCGTTTTTTGCAGGCGTTTATCCAAAGTGGGTTTATTTTGGTATTCTAAGGGTTCAATCGTAACATGCCCCATGCCCATCTTGGCACCTGTATCAATCATATTGGTGTAAGTGTAATCACCTGTGCCTGTAAATGTCACCGATAACATCACGCCAAAAGCCACAGAAAAAGCGGTGATAAAAGTACGCCGTTTGCGGCGAAAGATGTTGCGAAATGCCAGTTGATTGAGTTTCATGGCAATGCCTTAGCGGTAATGCAACGCATCGATGGGTTTAATCCATGCGGCTTTCCATGCGGGATACATCACGGCAAGCATTGCCATGACAATTAAAAATACAATGGGGGTAAATAAAGATTCATAGGTGACGTAAGTGTACCAAATAGGGTCAAAAGCAAGCCCGCCCATCGATACAGAACCATCCATGATGGCGGACATATCAATGCCGTGTATGGAAAAGTAATTGGCGACCCACCAACCAACTATCAGCGCAATAGTGGATGCCAACAATGTTTGAATCAGTGTTTCAGTATAAATTAGGCGCACAATCTGCCAAGGGCGCACACCAATGGCTTTCATGATGCCAAACTCATGCATACGCTCAAATACAGTCATTAACATGGCATTGAGAATGATGGTTGCCACAGCGATGTAGGTGATACTCATCATAATCAAACTTTGAATATCAGCGGTCTCCAATAGACGTGCGATAGCTGGCATCAGCTTTTTCCAGTTTTTAACTTCATATTCAGGCACAAGATTTTGTACTTGCGTGGTGAGTTGTGTTAAATCAGTTTGCGGGGTGGGGCGGCGTAATACGATTTCATGTGTCCCGCTGGGGATTGCCATCAATTCACGAAAGGTTTGCTCTGCTATAAACACTGCCGAGCGGTCGATACCATCCGACACCGCTTTGAGAATGCCTTGCACATAAAAAATATCATTGGCCATAAACCCATCAGCACTTTGCCCGACAAAAATAAGCTCATCACCGATGGTTACCCCCAAAGTCGCAGCGATTTTTTTACCCAAAACCACAGCTTTAGGTTTGGTTTTATCCAACCAACTACCCACAGCCACATGTTGATGCAGTTTGGTTACCGTTTGCTCACGTTGCATATCAATGCCACGAATCTGTGCGCCCGAAGATGTGCCATGGGTTGCCATCAGTCCAAATGCATACAAGCGAGGTGTAGCTTTGATGCCTTGTTGCGCCAACTGTTTCAAGATATGTGCTGTATCGGTGATACGTTTATAAATATCAGGGTCATCACGGTAACCTTGCGGATGAATTTGAATGTCCCCTATATTCATTTCAACAATTTGCCGCTCACTGCCTTGAATCATGCCCGCCATCATGCTGGAGAACAAAATCATAATGGCGCAAGCAAATGCCATGGATAACACGGTGACAGCCGTGCGTTGTTTATTTCGCCCTGTATTACGCAGTGATAATTGCAGGATATGCATCTTTAACGTTGGTGCCGCTTGAGTGCGGACTTGTTAAAAAAACTATCTTGTATAGGTACATTTAAGGTCAAGGTTTCAAAGATAAACTCCGTGAATTCATCGGGTTTATACGCAGGCACTATATGCATAATGGAGGGTCGAATCTTTCCAGCTAGCTCTTTTAAACCTGTGAAGGTAAAGGTGCGGGATACTTGCATGTCTTCATCATAAAAGACTTCGCGTATGGGTAAGTGCCGCTCCGCTTCAACTTCCAAAACAATTTTACCCCACACTACAGCCGCATCTTCTTTGGGCAAAAGTGTGAATTCAATGATGTTTTGTCCATTTCGTCTGCCTTCAAAGGTGATTTTTGCATCAAAATCATCTTCCAAGCGTGATTCTTTGACCAAATCATCATTGGTGAGATGACTACCCATCCAAGCGCCCATCATCATGCCGCTACTCAACCGAATGGTACGGTCGGTTTTGGGAAGGTAAGTATAAATATGGTTGCCTGATTTAAGGGTTATTGTTCCTTTTTCACGCAAAGGTTTGAGCACTTTGGTCAGACTCTTTTCTTTGCCTTTAGACCAAGACTCTAAGGTCATGGTTCGGCTGTAATGTTGGGTTTGCACTTTTAAGGTGGCAATCGCATGTGATGATGAACCGCGCCATAAGTCATCAACTTCTGATAGTATTGTACTGGTACGGGCATCAACAGCCCATGCAGAGCTGGCTAACATGAGACTGAATAGAATACTCAAGTAAAAATACATGTTTCCTCCTGCTTAAGCTTAGGTAGTATATATTCAGTGCTTAAATATTGGAATAGGCAAACATTTACGACATAAAATATGGGCTGATTATTGTGTTTGAAAGTAAAAAGGTTACGAAGACAAGGGAATTACCTTGCGAAATATGACCTGCTTCTTTACCTTGCGCCTTCATTGAATTTTTATTGGGGTTTTAAATGCTTGAATCCATGCGTAAACACACACAAGGTTGGATTGCTAAGGTTATTCTTGGTGCCATCATTCTTTCTTTTGCTCTCTGGGGGGTAGGCGACTACTTCACGGGCAACCAAGTTGAAACAGTTGCAGAAATTGATGGTGAAGCTATTTATGATGTAGAGTTTGCGGAAACATACCGCCGCCAATTGGCAACCTATGCCAATATGTTGGGTGACCAGTTTAATAAAGAGCTGGCTGAACAACTGGGTGTAAAAAATGAAACCATTCAAACCATGGTCAATCGTCGCTTGATGTTGATGGAAGCTGGTGAGCTAGGGCTTGTTGTTCCTGATCAAGCGGTGCTGGCAACGGTGCAAAGTAACCCTGCATTTCGTGAAGCAAATCAATTTAGTACAGGTCGATATCAAGGTTTAGTGCGCCAAATGGGTTTTGCGACACCCCGAGATTATGAAAACTACCTTCGTCAAAGTATTATGATTAATACCTTACAAACGGCGATTGTTGAATCTGCCTCAGTGAGTGATGCTGAAGTGAAAGCACGGTTCAATGCCTCTTTTGAAAAACGTGTAATTGCGGCATTGATTGTTAACCCAGCGTCATTAAAACCTGCTATAAAAGTGAGTGATGAACAAGCAAGAGATTGGTATGAGTCACATGCTTCAGCATATCAGTCGCCATTAAAGGTTGAACTACAAGTGGTAGACATCAATGCTGAAGATCTCATGGATGAAGTGAGTATTAGTGATGAGGATGTTGCACAAGCCTATGCAGAGCGACAAGCGGAGTTTGGAACACCTGAAAAGCGTAAGGCGGCACATATTTTGGTGCGTGTAAGTAAAGATGCGTCTAAGGACGTGCTTGAGATGGCACAAGTAAAAATTAAAGCCGCAAAAGAACGTATTGCTGCAGGAGAAAGTTTTGCCGATGTTGCAAAAGATGTATCGGATGATGTAACAGCAACTGAAGGGGGCGACTTGGGTTACTTTGCGCGTGGCTCTATGGTTCCTGCGTTCGATAAAGTGGTTTTTGAGCAGTTAAAAGTTGGAGATGTTAGTGATGTGGTGCGCACCCAGTTTGGTTTTCACTTGATTCAGCTTAATGATGTGAAAGCTGCAGACGTGCAACCACTTGCAGAGGTAAGTGCGAAGTTGAAAGCAGAACTGCGTAATGAAGCTGCAGTGAATGAAGCCTACCGTTTATCTCAAGATTTGGACAATGCCCTAGGCATGGAAGATTCATTGCAATCGGCTGCTGAAAGTGTGAATTTACCCGTGAAAAAACTGGGTCAGTTAAGTACAGAAAATGTGTTAGCAAATCCACTATTGGGCGGATATGATGAACTGAAGAAAAAAGCGTTCTCTAGCATGCCTGGTGATGCTGTTGAAATTATTGAAGTGAATAATGGTCACTTTGTTGCCTTGGAAGTCCTCAACCGAATCAACCCGCAAACCATGGACTATGAAGAAGTGGTTAAACAGGTTTATGAGGATGTTGCTAACGATTTAGCAGCAAAACAAGCGCAAGATATTGCGCAGGATATTTTACGTGCAGCACAAGAAGGTGAAAGTGTTCAATCTTTAACACAAAATTTTGGGCAGCCTGTGTTTACATCTAAAGCAGTTCGTAGCAATGGTGAGGGTGATGATGCATTATGGTTAAGTAACGTTTTACGCGCCTCGTTTGGTGTGCCTGAAGGCAATTGGGTCAATCATGTCATGCCAACATCTGAAGGCATTGCTGTGGTGTATGTACAACAAGTTGAGCATGCTGATGAGAAGGTATTTGCGGAAGAAGCTGGAGCTGTGCGTGATGAAACACTCAAAGCCAAAGGGGCTGTACGTTTTGCGCGTTGGATGGCAAGCGTACGTGACCGTCATGATATTTCGATTAATAACCGTGTATTAGAGCGTTTTTAAACCATTCCCGTGTCAGGCTCTATTTTTATTACAGCCACCGACACGGGAGCTGGTAAAACATGGGTAACAGCGCACTTACTTAAACTGTTGCTGGCAAAAGGAAAGTCTGTACAAGCCTTAAAACCTATTGCCAGTGGTATGCAGGCATCGGGCATCAATGAAGATGTTCAGGTATTGATGGATGCTGGGGAAACATCGGCAGCGGCTATTAATTTTCATACTTTTCAAGCGCCTGTAGCTCCTGCGTTGGCTGCACATCAAGAAAATTATACCTTGTCACCCAAGACCCTTTTGGCATGGGTAGAGCAACAACAAACATTGAAACAAACGACATTGATTGAAGGGGTAGGTGGATTAATGGCTCCGCTCATTCTTGATGAGCAACATCAGTGGCTGGTTGGCGATTGGCTGCAGGCCATGCCTCAAGCTGAAATAATGTTGGTTGTGCCGCTACGTTTGGGCTGTATGAGCCAAGCTTTAGTGCATTGTGCATACCTTGCCTCGATTCAACGTGCTCCGAAATGGATTGTACTCAATGATTTAGAACACAATCAAACAGGTGAAGAAACCATGCGGATCATATCTCCGTATTTAGCTAATATATTTGATAAATTACCAACTTTGGTTGTAGTAAGGCAAAGTTCTGATTTAGCGTCTATACTGTAAACATCCAAAAATATTTACTTTCGCGTAAGCTTGAAAGAAGATAGAGGTTGTTATGACGACACCAGATAATAAAAGAGAAGTTCAATCTGCTTTAGCATCCGATTTGCGCTTGCATCCGCAACGTTTGGACTTGGGTCAGGCAGAAATGCTTACCGATGTATTGCTTAACCGTTTTGAGGATTTAGAACAGCGTTTAAATACTTATTTTTCAGGGTCGGCAGCAGGCCCTGAGTTGCGTAAAAGTATGCAGGCTTATTTGTCGCGCTTGAATTCTAACCCGCTTATCCCGCTTCATTTCCGTTTAAAAGTTTTGCATAGATTTGAAGAAAGATTAGATTTGTTTGATGCAGAGATGACGGCTGCGGTCTTGAATGCGCATAAAATCGGCGTGGATATGGTGCAAAAAGAAGCGCTCAAAGATCCTGAATATTATAGGATTTTGGTTGATATGGTGGCACATGCTATCAATTTGGCAGGTAGCCTCATGAAAGACACGCTAGGTAGTTCTCATGCGCCAGCAGTGATTACGGTTCGCCAAGTATTTGATTTGATGCGTCTTGGCATGGTTGTGATGCCAGAGCTGGATGAAGGTGCAACAGAAGAGAGAAGTCGTTTGTATTTGGCGATTGCTCGATACGAATTGCTACGGGGTTTAGATTTCTTCAGTAAAACGAAAACAGAACAAAGCATGATGATGGATGAGCTGCAACATCATGTGGAGCACTTAACACCCTATTATTTACCGAAAAACGGTCTGAAAAGTTCGGAGATGAAAGGTTATAGCTTGTTGGTGACTAATATGAGTAGGCCCAATGATGCCGCGCAAGTGGTCGCATTTTCGCCGAAACCTACCGCATCAGATTATATGATTATTCCCATGGATAATTTTATTGACCGACTGGTGATGGCGATTGACCGCGCCGAACAAGTGATTAAAAACCCTGTCTTACAAAGTAATGATTTGCAAATTGAGCAATCATTACAGACCACAGTATTGGGTGGTAATGCGATTTTAGATGCTTTGAGAACCAAATCACGTGATACGGAACGGCAAGAGTATGGTAATGCAAAGCTGATTGTGGGTTGGTCATTGCAGCAAAGCATTTTGAATCTACAAAAGAAACTAGAGCCTGATGATATACTTAGTAAACAAACGCATGATGAAGATAATGATGAAACGACTTCACCAGAAGCGTGGACTGTAGTTAATATTAGCCGGCAAGGTTTGGCGGTTGAACGTTTAAGTGGGCACCCACCTGAAAGAGAAGTGAATGCATTGGTGGGTTTACACTGGAAACCACATCGTGGAGAGCCTTGTTTTGCCTTTATTCGTTGGATTCGTTACCCCAAAGTGGGTGAGCAGCAAATGGGTTTAGAGTTTTATTTGCGTGATTTTGTGCCTGTTCATGCCACGATGTTATCGATTGGTGATACCAAGGAACATCGCAAATGGTCACTATTGGCGAGCTTTGAAAAAGATGGTGAACATATGATTGTTTTCCCTGATAATACTGTATTTAAAGGCATGGTCTTTAGTGTGGTTGAGGCGCGCCATGGTGGTTATTATAAAGTGGTACAGGTGCAAGAAGTGGGCTCGAATTATGCCATTTGTGTGGCGCAAGTTGCATCAGAGTTGGATACCAAGCATATTGATGGTTAGGGTGGGCGCTTCTTACGACTATCGAAAAAGGATTTACAATGTCTGAATTAAAGAATGATTTGTTTTTACGTGCATGTTTACGCCAAGATGTAGAGCGTACACCAGTGTGGATGATGCGCCAAGCAGGGCGCTATTTGCCTGAATATCGGGCGACTCGTGCCAAGGCAGGCGGTTTTTTGAAGCTTTGCCGTTCTCCAGAGTTGTGCAGTGAAGTGACTTTGCAACCTATTGATATTTTGGATGCTGATGCGGCAATTTTATTTTCCGACATCTTGGTTGTACCTGAAGCGATGGGCATGGAACTCACTTTTGGCACTGGCGAAGGCCCAAAATTCCCGCAACCTTTAACTTGTAAAGCTGATGTGGATAAACTTCCTGTATTGGATGACCCAAGCCGTGAGCTTGGTTATGTCATGGATGCAGTAAGTACGATTCGCCGTGATTTAAATGGTCGTGTGCCATTGATTGGTTTTGCGGGCAGCCCTTGGACATTGGCAACTTATATGGTTGAAGGTGGCGGCTCGAAGAACTTTTCTAAAGTCAAAGCCATGATGTTTAATGAACCAGAAACCATGCATTTATTGCTTGAAAAACTAGCGGACTCTGTGGCTGCGTATTTGAATGGTCAAATTGCTGCTGGCGCACAAGC
>JAUZQX010000179.1 GCA_030950765.1 Ghiorsea sp. | reverse complement strand
GAAAAATCCAAGTCCATTTGGTGCGCTAAAGACCGGTACCAAGCCATGGTTGATGTGATGTTAAATAATAAAAAACTACCTAAAGCCACTTGCAAAACACCCATTGATGACAACATGAAACTTGCTGAGAAACTTAACGTACGCGGCACACCAACAGTTTTTGCAGAAGATGGTCGCAAATATACAGGTGGTGACATGAAAGCATGGCTAAACCAAGGGAAATAGGTATACGTAGAGCTTACTCAAAAAGTATAAAATACGCGAACGGAACATTTTTTACCACAAATGCACTAAGAAACATGAAAAAGTGACCAACGAAAGGTCTTTTTACCATGGAAGTGAGGCTTTAGCCTCGCCTCTCTAAAGCCCAAGTGCAAGGGTTTGGCTTACTTTCTGGTAAAACCCTTGCACCGATTCAAAAGAAGGCGAGGCTAAAGCCTCACTTCCATGGTAAAAAGACCTTTCGTTGGTCACTTTTTCATGTTTCATTAGTGCATTTGTGGTAAAAAATGTTCCGTTCGCGTATTTCATACATTTTGAGTAGGCTCTAAATATAGCAGGGTGATGAATGGACTGGAAAGGGTGGCATTTGCCGCCCTTTTTCATGTTTGTTTAAGAAAAACCCTAATTTAAGTGTATCGACTTTTTACGGTCTCCTATCTAATGTTGTTTTTGAGAGAAACAAGGAGATGGCATGACAGCGCAAGTATTGTTATCAGCATTGGCAGCATGTTTAGCTGAATCATCATTATTGGTTTCTGAGGAAGAGCTGAAACCTTATGAATGTGATGGTTTGTCGGTATATAAAGGTCTACCGCTTGCTGTTGTTTTACCTGAAACCATTGAGCAAGCTCAAGCTATTATTCAGCTATGTCAGCAGCAGCACACCCCTATCATTGCGCGAGGTGCAGGCACTGGGCTTGCAGGTGGTGTTATGCCGACCAAAGGTGCTGTAGTATTATCGCTCGCTAAGTTCAACAGGGTATTAAATGTTGATTTGGAAAACCGCACCGCCACGGTGCAGCCTGGGGTACGAAACCTTGCTATTTCCGAAGCCGTAGCAGTTCATGGCTTGTATTATGCCCCAGACCCATCTTCACAAATCGCTTGTACCATTGGGGGGAATGTCGCTGAAAATTCGGGAGGGGTTCACTGCCTGAAATATGGTTTAACCGTGCACAATGTCTTGGGCGTAAAATTCCTTACAGTGGATGGTGATCTGATTGAGCTTGGTGGTAAAGCTCTGGATGATGCGGGTTATGACTTATTGGCATTGATGCATGGCTCGGAAGGTTTGTTGGGTGTGATGGTGGAGGTAACGGTTAAACTATTACCTACGCCTGAAATGGCAAAAGTGTGTATGGCAGTGTTTGATGATATTGAAAAAGCTGGTCAAGCGGTGTGTGATATTATTTCCGAAGGCATAGTGCCCGCAGGTTTGGAAATGATGGATCATTTGGCAATTAAAGCAGCAGAAGCATATGTGAAGGTAGGTTATCCTACAGATGCACAAGCGATTGTGCTGTGTGAAATTGATGGTACGGAACACGGCGTGATTGATTTTGTGGAGAAGGTTGAGGTTGTTTTAAAGAATGCAGGAGCAGTGGATACACAAGTGTCCAAAGATGAAGCGCAGCGTTTACAATTTTGGGCTGGGCGCAAGGCTGCATTCCCTGCGGTAGGGCGTTTAGCGCCTGATTATTATTGTATGGACGGCACGATTCCTAAGTCACGGCTTGCAGAAGTATTGAAGCAGATTTCCTTGTGGTCGGATGAGTTTGGTTTGCCCGTTGCCAATGTGTTTCATGCAGGTGACGGCAATATGCACCCCTTGATTTTGTATGATGCAAACAAAGCGGGTGAGTTAGAAAGAACGGAAGTTTTTGGCAAAAAGATTCTTGAATTGTGTGTGCAAGTGGGCGGCACGATTACAGGTGAACATGGGGTTGGTGTCGAAAAATTGGACTCCATGTGTGTACAGTTTGCTGATGGTGAATTGCGCCAATTTCATGGGATTAAAGATGCATTTGATGCTGAAGGTTTGCTTAACCCTGGCAAAGCAGTACCAACACTTCACCGTTGCGCAGAGCTTGGGCGAATGCATGTGCACAATGGGCAATTGCCGCATCCTGAACTGGATAGGTTTTAATACTTATGAACCACAATACCCGCAAGGGGCAGGCTTCTTGCCTACAACAATTCATCACAGAACACGAAGGTATAAAAAGATGACAGATATAACACCACAGCTTCAGGCGCAGGTGCAAGAAGCTTATGCCTCGGATACTGCATTAAATATTATCGGTGGTGATAGCAAGGTATGGTATGGGCGAGAGCCTGTTGGTGCGCCGCTGGATGTGAGTGAGCATCAAGGCGTGATAAATTATATGCCTAGTGAATTGGTGATAACAGTTCGTGCAGGCACAAAACTTACCGATATTGCAGTAGCTTTGGATGAACATAAACAACGCCTACCTTTTGACCCACCTTATTTTGGTGAGTCTGCAACCATTGGCGGCACGGTGGCATGTAATTTCTCTGGCCCACGCAGACCGTATGCCGGTTCATGTCGTGATTATGTATTGGGTTGTACTGTGCTTAATGGCAAAGGTGAAAAGCTTAGGTTTGGCGGCGAAGTGATGAAAAACGTGGCGGGTTTTGATGTTTCGCGTCTGATGGCAGGTAGTTTGGGTACATTGGGTGTGTTGTTGGATATATCCTTCAAAATATTACCGCATAGACTGGCAGAGCAAACTGTGGTGATTGATGCGGGTTTCCCTCAGGCGATTAAATTGATGAACCATTGGGCCGGCACACCTTTACCTGTGACAGCGATGTGTACAGATGGCAATATGGTCTACTTCCGTATTTGTGGCACACCGTCAGCCGTTGCCCGAAGTATGCAAGATATTGGCGGCTGTATTTTTGATGATGGTAAAGCTTTTTGGAAAAATTTAAGGGAACATCAGTTGCCATTCTTTCAGACGGATAAAGTGTTGTATCGGTTATCTGTGCCACCCGCTGCGGCGTTCACGGCACTAGAAGGCACACAAGATAGCGACTGGTTGATGGGCTGGGGTGGCGCGCAGCGTTGGTTAAAGTCGGACTTGCCTTTTGAAGTCGTACAATCGTATGCCAAAGCTTTGGGCGGGCATGCGCGAATCATGCGCGGCGGCGATAGGTCTGCCGAAGTTTTTGCTCCCTTGCAGCCCGCTTTAATGAAACTGCACCAAAAGCTCAAGCATAGCTTTGACCCCAAAGGTATTCTCAATCCTGGGCGTATGTACAAGGACTTATAACTGATTATGCAAACCAATATCCCACAACATATTCTCGATACTCCCCAAGGCAAAGAGGCCAATGATATTCTGCGCTCTTGTGTGCATTGCGGCTTTTGCACTGCCACTTGCCCAACCTACCAAGAGCTTGGTGATGAGTTGGATGGGCCAAGAGGAAGGATTTACCTGATTAAAGAAGTGTTGGAAGGCGGTGAAGTCACCGAAAAAACCCAGCAACATTTGGATAGGTGTCTTACCTGTAGGGCATGTGAAACCACTTGCCCATCGGGTGTGGAATATGCGCATTTAACTGAAATTGGCAAAGCCATAGTCGAAGAAAAAGTGGGCAGGCCGCTTGGGCAACGTTTATTGCGCAGTGCCTTGGTTAACATATTGCCAAACCGAACCTTGTTTTCAGCTTTGATGACAGTGGGGCGTGTCTTCCGCCCTGTGTTGCCCCAAGTGCTTAAAGCTAAAATCCCCAAAGGTAAAAAGGTTGCGGCATATCCGAACAAAGAACATTTACGCAAAGTGTTGTTGATTGAAGGTTGTATTCAACCATCGATGTCGCCTGAAATTGATGTGGCTGCCGCACATGTGTTGGATAAACTGGGCATTCAAACGCTGCGCACAGGACAAGCGCAATGTTGTGGCGCAGTGGAAAACCATTTGCACGCCAAAGAAGCAGGTTTGCAACGTGTTCGTGCCAATATTGATGCGTGGCTGCCCTTTGTCGAGCTTGGTGTTGAAGCAATTTTGTCTTCAGCAAGCGCATGTGCCTTGGAAATCAAAGAATATGCACATTTACTCAAACATGACCCTGAATATGCTGAAAAAGCCAAAATTATTTCTGAGAAAGCCAAGGATTTGGTGGAAGTGTT
>JAUZQX010000178.1 GCA_030950765.1 Ghiorsea sp. | reverse complement strand
ACTGCCCTATCCCCGCTTGATGGGCGCTATGCCAATAAAGTTGGCGACTTGCGCCCTATTTTTAGTGAGTTTGGTCTAATTAAAGCCCGTGTATTGGTGGAAGTGCGTTGGTTGCAGATGTTGGCAGCACACCAAGATATTCAAGAAGTAAGCAGCTTATCGGCTGAAGCCAATGTATTTTTGGATGCTATTGTTGACAACTTTTCTGAAGCTGATGCCCAAGCGGTGAAAGACATTGAAAAAACCACCAACCATGATGTAAAAGCAGTGGAATATTTCCTTAAAGATAAGGTCAAAGACCACGCAGAATTAAACGCAGTGTCTGAGTTTATCCATTTTGCTTGCACATCCGAAGACATCAACAATCTTTCTTACGGTTTAATGCTCAAAGAAGCACGTGATACTGTCTTGCTTCCTGCATTTGATAAAACCATCGCCACCATGGAAAACATGGCATCGGATATGGCTGCTATGCCGATGTTGGCGCGCACCCATGGGCAACCTGCATCCCCCACCACCATGGGCAAAGAATGGATGAATGTGGTCGCGCGCTTGGATAGACAACGCGCACAAATTGCTGATGTGGTGATTTCGGGTAAAATCAATGGTGCAACAGGCAACTTTAATGCCCATTTGATTGCCTATCCTGAAGTCGATTGGTTGAATACATCGAAAAACTTTGTTGAATCTTTAGGGCTTGCTTGGAGTCCGTACACCACCCAAATTGAACCCCACGATTATATCGCAGAACTCAATCAAGCCACATCTCGTTTCAATACCATCATCATTGATTTCTGCCGTGATATTTGGAGTTATATTTCTATTGGGTTCTTCAAGCAAAAGGTCATTGCCGGTGAAGTCGGTTCATCTGCAATGCCGCATAAGGTGAACCCGATTGATTTTGAAAATGCCGAAGGCAATTTAGGTTTAGCCAATGCCATGTTGCACCATTTGGCAGAAAAGTTGCCCATTTCTCGCTGGCAACGTGATTTAACCGACTCAACCGTATTGCGTAATCTTGGTGTTGGTTTTGGTTATACCATGCTTGCTTTATCTTCTTTAGAGCGTGGCATGAGCAAGTTGGAAGTGAACAGTGATAAGATGCTTGAAGACTTGGATAATACGTGGGAAGTGTTGGCAGAAGCTGTGCAAACCGTGATGCGCCGCTATGCCTTGGACAACCCTTACGAGCAACTTAAAGCACTGACCCGTGGTAAAGGCATTAATGCCGAACGTATGCGTGAATTCATTGAAAACCTTGATATTCCTGATGATGCCAAAACCCGTTTGAAAGACATCACACCAGCCGATTATATCGGCAATGCAGCAATGATGGGTAAAAAGAAGTACAGTTAAGTTGCACTTACCTTGATATTTCAAGGTGTTGGGCTACACTTGCTCAGTAACTACATGAAAGATTGGCAGTTAAGTTCTGCTTTGCTTTTATTTTGAGGTGGCAAATATGCGTCTTCCATATCTTTTTATACCCTTATTATCAGTACTTTTTGTGCTGCAGCCTTTATCCGTACAAGCCGCTGTGGAAGAACCTACGGACCAAGAAAGTGAAGCCATGCCCGATGCTATGTCTCACTTGATGGTTGCACCTGATATTGATATTCAAAATATTCGTGACCCTTTCCTATCTTCATTTGAGAAAAACCGCATTGAAGAAGCCAAACGTTTCAAGAATCGCCGTCAACTTCCTGAAAATAAAAGAAAACGCGAAGTTTTAGAGTTTTTTGACCTAAGCACACTACAGCTAGTAGGTGTTTATAAAAAATCAGATGGTGATTGGGTTGCCAGTGTGCAAGATTCTACAGGCAAAGCTTATACCGTGCGTCGTGGTAATTATATCGGCAAACGTGGTGGTCGTATTGAAAAAATTGATGGCAAAACAGTTTATTTGGTTGAGCAAGCCATCAATCCAGCAGGCGAAATCATAGACAGACAGGTCACACTTACACTGTCTGAGGTTAATGATTAGTTCTTAAAAAAATATGAACAAAAAAGCAGTTGAACACCTTTTTTCAACACTACAAGCGATTGACCCAGAACCTAAAACTGAACTCAACTACGACACCCCCTTTGAGCTACTGATTGCCGTTCTTTTATCGGCACAAGCCACTGACGTGGGTGTCAATAAAGCCACAGCCAAACTTTATCCTATTGCCAACACACCCCAAGCCTTTTTAAAACTTGGCGAAGAAGGCCTAAAAAAATATATCAATACCATTGGTTTGTATAACAGTAAAGCCAAACATGCCATTCAAACCGCGCGAAAATTGGTGGATGAATTTGAAGGCGAAGTACCGCGCACGCGCAAAGAGCTGGAATCTCTGGCTGGTGTTGGACGCAAAACAGCAAATGTTGTGTTGAATGTATTGTGGGGAGAACCCACCATGGCGGTGGATACACATATTTTCCGTGTTTCCAATCGCACAGGTTTAGCACCCGGTAAAAATCCTTTAGAAGTAGAGAAAAAACTACTTCGTGTCATCCCAAAAAAGTATATGGAATATGCACACCACTGGCTGATTCTACACGGACGTTATACCTGCACAGCACGTAAACCCAAATGCCATATTTGCCCCATTAATCAAGAATGTACATGGGCTGAAAAAACCATTGCATGAATAACAAACTGCCTTTTATTTTTCATAATTTACAAGACTCTCAAGTTTTTGCATTGGCGCAAGCTGCAGGGCGAGCCAATTATGATGTCCAAGGTTTTATTGAAAGTATAAACAACGCACCTTGGGTAAAAAAGAGTAACTATATCAGTCAATATGCTGAAATGCCCAATCTTGGCACGGTCAACAAGGGTGTATATGCGTTAAACATCAAAAAAGCCAACATGCATGGTGTTTTTGTACCTTTGGTGGATGATATCGCTGAACTGATGGCTGAATATTCACCTTTATTGCGCAAATATGGCATGCGTTTTTTAAGTGTACACCCAACACAAATCGACCAAAGCAACACTTATTACCTACAACAATGGCAAGGTAAGCTTGGTATTCCGCAAACCGTTTATTGTGATGGCACACAACTGCTCGAAACTGCAAAAAACATTGGGTTTCCGATCATTATCAAGTCCTTTCGCCATGGTTTCATCACATTTGATGATGCAAACACGATGGAAGCTTGGTTCAAGGCTAACCCAAACTACCCCTTTCATCTTGTGCAGCGTGTTCAGCAGTATATTCCAGGTCATACCAACAGCATGGCATCAGTACAGCTATTGTTTGATGTAAATAGCCGACCCGTGCGTGGTTTTACAACGCGTCGTATGCGTGTATCGCAAAGTATGTATGGTCCTTTTGGCGAAACTGTTGCTGCCACCGCTGAATGGATACCTGAATTATACCATGCTGCTGTTGAGCTACTATCTGAACTAAACTGGCAAGGTTTTGCCGAAGTCGAATGCAAACAAGATGCATCAGGACGGTGGCAACTTTTGGAAATCAACCCCAGATTATCGGGCTGGGCATGTTTTGCTGAAGCCGATGGCGCAGGTTTCTTGCAAGCTTATCACCATCTTTGTACTGAAGACACACAGTTAGAACCCGCCTGTTTACAACGCTCACAAACCACATACTCACGCATGATTGCTTCCACCATGCATCAACCCGACTGGCATAACCTTTCATGGCAAAGCATCAAAGCGATGTACAAACATCAAA
>JAUZQX010000177.1 GCA_030950765.1 Ghiorsea sp. | reverse complement strand
CGATCTAGATATGGCGATGCAATGGGTGAGGGTGGATAAGTCTACATTATGGGTTCAAGGTGCTTTTGGCGTTTTGGAGCCAGAGCAAGGTGAAATATGGCAACCCAATGCTAAACAAAGCATGATTGTATGCCCTTTATTGGGCTTTGATAGGCAGGGGAATCGTTTGGGTATGGGTAAGGGTTACTTTGACCGTTGGTTGGCAGCCTTTGGTCAACATGTTGATGCACAGCTTGGTTTCGCTTTTGCATGCCAAGAGCTTCCCAATGTGCCAGTTGAACAGCATGATGTGCCGCTGACAACCATTATTACAGAAAAAGGAATTATTCATGTCCAATAGTTTAAACATTCTTATAATTGGTGATGTGCTGGGTAAAGCAGGGCGCAGGGCTTTGCGTGATCACTTGCCCAACTTACTGGATGAGCATCAAATTGATTTCTGCGTTGCCAATGGTGAAAACATTGCTGCAGGTTTTGGTACAACACTAAAGCTTGCCGATGAGTTGTTTACCCTCGGTGTGGATGTGATTACTAATGGTAATCATTGCTGGGATCAACGTAGCTTTTTAGAAGATATTGAAGAAGATGACAGGTTTGTGCGTCCTGCAAACTTCTCGAAATATGCACCGGGAAACGGTTGGACAGTGCAAGAAACCCGTGATGGGCATAAAGTCGCGGTGATGAATTTGATTGGACAAGTGTTTATGGGCACTTGGGACTGTCCGTTTGAGGCTGCTGATAAAGTGCTTGAGGAAATCCCTGATGATGTGAATGCGATTCTTGTGGATTTACATGCTGAAGTGACCAGTGAGAAAATGGGTATGGGTTGGTATCTCGATGGGCAAGTGAGTATGGTGTATGGTACACATACCCATGTGCCAACCTGTGATGAAGTCATACATGCCAGTGGTACTGCCTTTCAATCGGATATTGGTATGACAGGTTCATACAACTCAATTATTGGCATGAAAACAGAAGGTGCGTTGCGCCGTATGGTTAAACGTTTGCCGCAACGTTTTGAAGCTGTGGAGCGTGGAGCAACGATTTTTGCTACGAAAATCACGGTGGATGGAAATACCAAACAAACCACAGCAATCGAAAGGATTTGTATTCGACCAGATCAATAATTTTAAGTAGCCTCATGTTTCACGCTTATTTTATGTTGTGTCATATCTGTATCACATAGCTATAGAAAGATGCCACTCAAATGAATGACAAGGGTGGTGATATGCGCAAGTTATTTATATTGATTCTAATTGTGTTGGGTATGAGTTGGCTTCAACTTTCATTTGCCAATGCTGCTGTGGCACAGGGTTTAGAATCACACCAAAGTTTAGCATCACAAAAAATGCAAAGCTTACGCGTGATGATTTCAAAGTTGCGTGAGCTTGTGTATAATCTTAGAGATATTAACCAGCTTGAAGATATTGGTATGCCACGACAAGACGTACTGTTGATGAAAAACGCGCTTCAGCAAAAAATAAATCAAACACAAAGTGAAACTGTTGCTTTTATAAGAAGGCTTTGATGATAAGGATAAGAAAAACAATGAAAAAAAGATGGTTGCCATTCCCAAGGTGTTCGCAATTCTTATTAGTTTCTTTCTTATGTTCGCTGGTGATGCCGCATCAGGTGTTTGCTGGTGAAGTAAGACAAGTGAATTTTGTTGTTTTTCAGAAAGATCATCGTGATGTTAATTTTGAAGGTCTGTTTACAGGTTCATTGGGCGCATTGGTTACGTCGGTTGAAAAAGATGCGCATATTGTCATTGCCTTACGTACACCTGAAGTAAAAGATAGAGATATTATCAATGTGCAGTCGGATGTATTGCGTATGACATCAGAGAATAAACTGGCAAACAGTGGTGTGAATTGTCGTTTCTTTTTTAATGACGATTCCGATGAAGATTCATTGTTTTATTCGATTAGTGGTGTTTGTGATGTGCTGGACTCAGATGCGAAGGGTACGGATAAAAAACAATTTTTGGTCAAACGAACCATGTTATCTGACCCGAGTAAAGTTTTTAATGTATGGACCAAGTTTCATGAGGATGAAGGCTTGGGCTTGGTCTTTTATGTGGATATTGATTGATATTGGAAAACACAGACAAATAAAAAAGGCAGCGTTAGCTGCCTTTTTTATGGACGTTTGTTGATGTTTATTTATTAAGTAAAGATGCTGAAAGCTCGGGGCTTTCAGCAAAGGTCTTAAGTTTTTGCGCGCGTGATGGATGGCGAAGTTTGCGTAAAGCTTTGGCTTCAATTTGACGAATACGTTCACGTGTCACATTGAACTGTTTACCTACTTCTTCCAAAGTGTGGTCGGTATTCATACCAATACCAAAACGCATTCTAAGCACTTTTTGCTCACGGTCAGTTAAGTTTTCTAAGACTTCGTGGGTTGATTCACGAAGTGCTTCAATAACAGCTGTATCCAGAGGGTTTTCAGCCTTGGTATCTTGTACAAAATCACCCAAACTGGTGTCATCATCATCACCAACAGGGGTGTCCAAAGATACAGGTTCTTTAGCGACTTCTAAGATTTGCTCAACTTTTTCAATGGGCATTTCTAATTTGACAGCAAGTTCTTCTGGGCTTGGTTCACGCCCCGTTTCCTGTGCCATTTGGCGAGAAATACGCATGATTTTGTTAATCGTTTCAATCATGTGCACTGGAATACGAATAGTGCGTGCTTGGTCGGCAATAGAGCGGGTAATGGCTTGGCGAATCCACCATGTTGCATAGGTTGAAAACTTATAACCCCTGCGCCACTCAAATTTATCTACGGCTTTCATCAAACCGATATTACCTTCTTGAATCAAGTCCAAGAAGCCAAGTCCACGATTGGTGTATTTTTTAGCAATCGAAATCACAAGACGTAAGTTCGCCTCAATCATTTCACGCTTGGCTTGGCGCATCTTGGCTTCGCCCATGGTTAACTTACGCGCCACATCTTTAAGCTCATACACGTCCATTTCTGTTTCTTGTTCAACACGTTTTAGACGGCGTTGGTTTTCACGAACTTTATTGGATGATAATTCAAATGCTTCAAACCATCGAGCATCTGG
>JAUZQX010000176.1 GCA_030950765.1 Ghiorsea sp. | reverse complement strand
ATTCATTTGGGGGAACAGCGATGAAACGAAAAATCGTGGGTTACCATCAAGATGAAAAACAAGATTGGGTGGCTGATTTGGATTGTTTTCATGGGCAACATGTTCGCCATGAACCGCCCTTTTTTAACCGCCCATGGTCGGCAACGGCAGAGGGTAGGGCGAGCAAGCTTGGCGAAGTTCTTGATTGTAGGCGGTGCGATGTTTTGGAGTTTCCAAAAGGTCTAAAGGAATACAAGCGAACACCCACCTTTACACAAGATACCATTCCAAAAGGCTTGCTTAAACATCATACCACTAAGATGGGAATTTGGGGAAAAATTCATGTGTTGCAAGGTAAGCTTTTATATAGCCCTGAAGGACAAGCTAGTATGGTCATTGGCGTAGGTGAAGAATCTAATGTGGTTCCAGAAATGTTACATTGTGTTGCAGCAGAAGGCTTGGTTCAATTTTATGTGGCGTTTTATACGTGTGCAGAGCAATCTTAGAGAGAGCTAAGCTTGTTAAGAAGATAAACTGATTAGACATAGAGCCCTAAATGAATCAGGGCTCTATCTAAACTTATTTAACCATGCTCAATAAACATCGCACCGTTGATCGCTTCGATAGTAACAACACCAACAAGTTTGGCGCCATCAACAACAGGGATACGGCGTAAGTTGCGCAACCCCATGAAAGATAGTGCTTTAAGAATTGGGTCGTCGGCAGAAACAGAAACAGGGTTTGCAGTCATAACATCACCAACTGTTTTTTCTAATACTTTATTGTAACCTTCTTCCATGCCTTCAAAATCACGTGCACCTAGACTATCATGCACGTATTCACCTTGTTCAGGGTATAGTGGCATCATGATGTCACGAATAGTAACAACACCGATAAGGTTGTTGTCGCCATCCGTTACGGTAACAGAAGCACAGTTGTGTAACAGCATTTTTGATACGGCTTTACGAAGTGTGTCTTCTTTCGAAACAGATACAGCATCATTGCTTGCAATTTCTCGAATAAGCATATTTTAATCTCCCTAGTCCAATGTTTTGACATTGAACAATTAATCTTTATGGAACTGAGTGATACCCGTCTCACAGAGCATACTTTAATCATAAAGGTGAGTAATATGCAAGCCTTACAAGAAGGGTGTGTGGCTTGGAAGGGAAAGTGTTGATTTGGAAAAATGACATGGCATAATGCGCCACCTTGCCGATGCAATAATGGTCGTCAGGTTACATATGCGAGGGTGGCGGAACTGGTAGACGCGCTGGATTTAGGTTCCAGTGTCTTACGGCGTGAGGGTTCGACTCCCTCCTCTCGTACCATACACGTCAATGCGCTCCATTACTGGGGCGCATTGGTTTTTTGTACATACTTATATTCCTTTCGGAGGCTTAAATGATTCAAACTGAAGTCAAAAAACTTGGTGAAAATGAGCATGAAGTAGAGGTTAGCTTGCCTAAGTCAGAATATGATAAGGTGTACGCTGCAGAAAGAAATAAATTGATGGGTCAAGTGAAGTTACCAGGCTTTCGTCAAGGCAAAACACCAGGGCATGTGATTGATAAACAGTTTGGTCCTAAGATTCATGAAGACACTGTTTCTCAACTTTTACAGCAACATTATGTGGCAGCCATTGAATCCTCAGGTCTAACACCTGCGCTTCAACCTGAGTTGTCCTTGCCTAAGATTCAGCCCGATGACCAGTTTATATTTACGTTGAAAGTAGATACCTGGCCTGAAGTTTCGCTAACAGACTTATCAAAATTAACCATTGAAGCAACAGAAGTGACTGTTGATGATGAAGATGTTAAAGGTGTACTTGAACGTTTATATAAATCACAAGTGAAATATGACATTAGAGAAGACCGCGCTGCTGAGACTGGTGACCAATTGCATGTTGATTTTGAAGGTTTCATTGGTGATGAAGCGTTTGATGGTGGTAAAGGTGAAGATGTTGCCCTTGTATTGGGTGAAGGTCGCTTTATCCCTGGATTTGAAGAGCAGTTGTTAGGTAAAAAAGCTGGGGATACATGTACTGTTGAAGTAACATTCCCTGAAGATTATCAAGCACCAAACTTGGCAGGAAAAGCAGCACGTTTTGAAACAACAGTAAAAAGTGTTGGTGCGGCTGTTGCAGCCAAAGATGATGCAGAGCTTGCTGAGCTTTTGAACTTTGCGGATGCAGATGCGATGTTGAAAGATGTACGTGAAGGTTTGGATAAGGAAGCAGCCAATGCTGCAAAAGGCGCAACACATGAATCTGCGCTCAAAGCATTGTTGGAAGCCCATCCTATGACTTTGCCAGAAGGTTTGATTGCTGAAGATATGAAAGCAACCACAGCGCGTGTGGTACAGAACATGAAACAACAAGGTATGGATGCCAGCGAAGAAATGTTGGCTGATGAAGCCTTTCGTCAAGAAGTTCGTGGGCGTTCAGAGCGTGGTTTGAAACTATCTGTATTGTTGCAAAATGTACGCAAAGATTTTGATATTACATTAAGTGATGAAGAAATTGATGCTGGTGTGGATGAGATGGTGTTAACATACCCTGAAAATATGCGCGATGATTATGCAAAATATGTTCGCGATAATCAAGAGCAAATGGGTGCTTTGAAAGACCGTTTGTTAGAGAAAAAATGTATTGATTATGTTGTTTCACAAGCCAAAACAAAAAAGGTGGAAAAAACCTTGGCAGCATGGCAAGCAGAGCAGGATAAGGCGCAATCATGAACCTCGTACCTATGGTCATAGAGCAAACGGCTCGTGGTGAACGTTCGTATGATATTTTTTCAAGATTATTAAAAGAACGTATCGTTTTTTTGAATGGTCAAGTTGAAGACAATATGGCAAACTTGATTACAGCCCAGTTGCTATTTTTGGAATCAGAAGGCCCCGATAAAGATATTTATCTATATATTAATAGTCCTGGTGGTGTGGTGACAGCGGGTATGGCGATTTATGATACCATGCAATATATCCGTTGTGACGTATCTACGCTTTGTGTGGGTCAAGCTGCATCTATGGGTGCACACTTGTTAGCCGCGGGCGCACCAGGCAAACGTTATGCGTTGCCCAACGCACGCATTATGATTCACCAACCATTGGGTGGTTTTCAAGGTCAAGCAACGGACATTGAGATTCATGCCAAAGAAATTTTGAAGCTTAAAGATGACTTGAATCGTATGATGGCTAAACACACGGGGCAGCCGTTGAAAAAATTGTCTGAAGATGTTGAGCGTGATTACTTCTTGTCAGCAGAGGCTGCTTGTGAGTATGGTATCGTCGATAAAGTGTTAACCTCTAGGGACGATGTGCCTACTTCAAAGGTGAGCGAGGGCTAAAATGACAGCTTCTTCTAATGGTGATTCAACATTATTCTGCTCTTTTTGCGGAAAAAGTCAGCATGATGTAAAAAAACTGATTGCAGGGCCAACTGTATTTATATGTGATGAATGCATAGAGCTGTGTAATGACATCATGATTGAAGAAATGTCGGATGAAAAAGATGGTGAGGCTTCAGCCACCAATAAAGGTTTGCCCAAGCCACAAGAAATCAAAACATTCTTAGATGGTTATGTGATTGGTCAGGAAAAACCCAAACGTCTATTGTCTGTTGCTGTTTATAATCATTACAAACGCATGAAACACAATGAAAGCAATGAAGTTGAAATTTCAAAAAGTAATGTGCTTTTGCTTGGTCCGACAGGTTGTGGTAAAACGCTATTGGCGCAAACTTTGGCTCGTATTTTCGATGTGCCTTTCATTATTGCAGATGCAACCACGTTAACCGAAGCGGGTTATGTGGGTGAAGATGTTGATAACATCATTGTTAAACTTCTCCAAGCTGCTGATGGTGATGTTGAAAAAGCACAACGTGGCATTATTTATATTGATGAAGTGGATAAATTAGCCCGAAAATCAGATTCACCATCGATTACTCGCGATGTTTCTGGCGAAGGTGTTCAACAAGCATTGTTAAAGCTGATTGAAGGTACGGTTGCTTCAGTTTCACCACAAGGTGGACGTAAGAATCCACAGCAAGAGTTTACCCAAGTGGATACAAGTAATATCCTGTTTATTCTAGGTGGCGCATTTGCGGGTTTGGAAAAAATTATTGAAGCCCGTGGTAAAACACGTTCGATTGGTTTTGGTGCAACGGTTGATAAAGACGATGACATTGATATCGGCGAGCGTTTAAAAGGTGTAGAGCCAGAAGATTTGATTAAGTTTGGTTTGATTCCTGAGCTGGTGGGGCGTTTACCTGCGATAGCAACACTTAGTGAATTAGATAAGGGTGCTTTATTAGAAATCTTGACTGAGCCCAAAAACGCATTGGTTAAACAATATGCTGCATTGTTAAAGTATGACAATGTTGATTTGGAATTTTCCAAGGATGCTTTGAATGCAATTGCAGATAAAGCAATTTTGCGTAAAACAGGTGCGCGTGGTTTGCGTGCGATTATGGAATCGGTCATGTTGGATGTGATGTATGATGTACCAACCATGGACAATGTTGAAGCATGTAAGATTACAGGGGATGTTGTGAAAGGCAAAAAAGACCCTGAGCTTATCTATAAGAAGGAACAAAAAAATATAGAAGTTGCTTAGTTATTCGTAACTTTGATTTTTAAAGCCTCGATTTTCGAGGCTTTTTTCATTTTAGGACTTGAAATCCTATTCATAAAACATTATCAATAATGTTCATGGCGTATAATTTACTTACGTCCGAATGTAATAAAGAAGAGGTGCCCATTGGCTGAAATAGATGTTTCTCAACCGAATGAATCTGGAGATAATATAACAACACTTCCTGTATTGCCCTTGCGTGATATTGTGATGTTCCCGCATATGATTGTTCCTTTGTTTGTGGGTCGTGAAAAATCAGTGGCAGCACTTGAAGAAGTCATGGGTGCGGGCAAAAGTATTGTGTTATTGGCACAGCGAAATCCCGAAGACGATGCGCCTAAGCTTGACGAACTATTTCCGATTGGAACCTTGGGTAACATTTTGCAAATGCTTAAGTTACCTGATGGTACGGTAAAAGTTTTGGTGGAGGGGCAATCACGTGTTCGTGTGCATGATTTGACAGAGGATGTCTGTTTACGTGCGCGTTATGAAATTTTGCCTGAAGCCGATGAAGATGAGCGCGAACAAGAGCAAGTAGCTCGTACTGTGATTAATCAGTTTGAATTGTATGCAAAATTAAACAAAAAAATTGCACCTGAGGTGTTGGTTTCGATTTCTGCTGTGGATGATGTGGATAGGTTGGCTGATACCATTGCGTCACATTTGAATTTGAAAGTTGCAGAGAAACAAGAGCTGCTTGAAATGACTTCGGTGATTGAACGCCTCGAAAAATTGTTTGCCATTATGGAAGAAGAGATGGACATGCTTCAAGTGGACAAACGGGTGCGTTCTCGTGTGAAACGCCAAATGGAAAAAAGTCAGCGTGAATATTATTTGTCGGAACAAATGAAAGCGATTCAAAAGGAATTGGGTGAAGATGATGCCCAGTCTGACTTGGATGAAATTGAACAAAAAATTGAAACGATTGGTTTAAGTAAAGAAGCCAAAGAAAAAGCTGTGGCTGAGTTGAAACGTCTGAAAATGATGCCGCCAACAAGTTCGGAAGCAACGGTGTTACGTGGTTATTTGGATTGGTTGGTAGAGCTACCATGGAAAAAACGTTCGCGCGTACGCAAAGACTTGGAAGCGGCAGAGGCAGTGTTGGATGCAGATCACTTTGGTTTGGAAAAAGTTAAAGAGCGTATTTTAGAGCATTTGGCTGTGCTACAGTTGGTTAAAAAAATGAAAGGTCCTATTCTTTGTTTTGTTGGGCCTCCGGGTGTGGGTAAGACATCGCTTGCTAAATCCATTGCGCGTGCAACGCGGCGTGAATTTGTACGCATGAGTTTGGGTGGTGTGCGTGATGAGGCGGAAATTCGTGGGCATAGACGTACCTATATCGGTTCAATGCCTGGTAAAGTCATCAAATCGATGAAAAAAGCAGGTACCAAAAACCCACTTATTTTATTGGATGAAATTGATAAAATGGGTGCAGACTTTAGGGGAGACCCATCATCAGCTCTGCTTGAAGTCTTAGACCCAGAGCAAAACAATACTTTTAATGATCACTATTTAGAAGTCGATTATGATTTATCCGATGTGATGTTTATTACGACCTCAAATAGCATGAATATTCCAGCTCCTCTTTTGGATAGAATGGAGATTATTCGTATTTCTGGTTATACCGAAGATGAGAAGCTTGCCATTGCTAAGAAATACCTGTTGCCGAAACAAGTGAAAAACCACGGCTTAAAAGTTGAGCAAGTGATATTAAATGACGATGTTATTCGTGATATCATTCGTTATTATACAAGAGAGGCAGGTGTGCGTGGTTTAGAGCGTGTGCTGGCTAAGATTTGTCGTAAGGTTGCACGGCAAATTGTGGTGTCGAAGAATAAACAAACGAGCACTGTTTCAGTTGATAATTTGGAAGATATTTTGGGTGTCAGGCCTTACCGCTTTGGTTTGGCAGAAGCCAAAGATGAAATTGGTGTGGTGACAGGCCTGGCTTGGACAGAAGTGGGTGGTGAGTTGTTACAAATTGAGACAGCTTTAACACCAGGTAAAGGTAAACTGACGGTTACAGGGCAACTTGGCGATGTGATGCAAGAATCAGTACAAGCAGCGCTAACTTATGTGCGCTCTCGTGCTGCTTTGTTAGGTCTAAAACCAGACTTTCATCAGAAAGTAGATATTCATGTGCATGTGCCAGAAGGTGCTATTCCTAAAGATGGTCCTTCAGCAGGTTTGGCGATGGCGACATCATTGGTATCTGCCTTGACTGGCATTCCTGTACGTAGGGAAGTTTGTATGACAGGTGAAATCACGTTGCGCGGTAAAAGTTTGCCTATTGGGGGGCTAAAGGAGAAATTGCTTGCAGCACATCGTGGTGGTTTGACAACAGCAATTATTCCTGAAGAGAACAGGAAAGATATGAAGGAAGTCCCTGATAATGTTAAGGATTCCATGAAGATGTATTTTGCTGAAAATATGGATGATGTGTTGGAGCATGCCTTGGTTCAGCTGCCTGAGGCTATGAAAATGTCAACAGAGTTTGCGCCAGGTATGGTTGCTGGTATATACTTAAACGAAGATGAGCCTACGGCACATTAGCCACATAAAAATAAAAAATCGTTGACGGCATATAAGCATACTGCTTTAGTTCGCAACGTATTTTTATAAATCTTGGAGGGTAAGAATGAAAAAAGTAGAATTGATTAGTCATGTTGCTGAAACAGCAGGTTTGAGTAAAGCTGATGCTGGTGCGGCAGTAGACGCAGTATTAAGCGGTATTACTGGAGCATTGTCTTCAGGTGATAGCGTAAGTTTAGTAGGTTTTGGTACATTTTCTGTAACAGCACGTGCAGCACGTACAGCGCGCAACCCTCGCACTGGTGAGCCAATCCAAGTTGCAGCTTCTAAAGCACCTAAATTTAAAGCAGGTAAAGGCCTTAAAGACGCTGTGAAGTAAGCGTTAAAATAAATGCTTGCAATGTGAAGTTGCGACGTTAAAGTTCGCCCACTTTTATGGGGAACATCCTTAAAAAGCGGGCGCTTAGCTCAGTTGGTAGAGCACCGCCCTTACAAGGCGGTGGCCGCAGGTTCGAGTCCTGCAGCGCCCACCATGGAGCGGTAGTTCAGTTGGTTAGAATGCCGGCCTGTCACGCCGGAGG
>JAUZQX010000175.1 GCA_030950765.1 Ghiorsea sp. | reverse complement strand
GGGTGTTGCCCCCATGACAGCGCCAACCAGCACTGTAATAATCAACCAAAATTTCCAAGGTGCATATTTTTGCATGAGCTTGTCCTTAACCTTTTATGGGGATATTATTTGTCTTTTTTATCTTTCTTTTCTTGTGGTTTTGGGCTTTCTTGAAGTCCGCCAACTGTGTCTTGCTTGGCTTTAATAATCACACCATCTGCAATTTCAATCATCACCACATTATCTTTTACACTGGTAATACGTCCATAAATACCGCCGCCAGTAATCACTTTATCACCCTTTTTCAGAGCTTTAATAATCGCAGCATGTTCTTTCATACGTTTTTGTTGTGGGCGAATCAAAAGTACCCAAAAAATAACCATAATAAGAATCAATGGAATCAATGAGGCAAAACCTCCACCATCACCGCCCTCAGCGAAGGCAACATTGGCAGGCAAAAGTGCTGCTGATAAAACCAAAGCGGCTTTAGAAATAATTTGACGAAGTGTTGAAGTATTCATGTATCATCCTTTGTTTTACGTTAATATAAATTTGTAACTTACTGGTTTCGATAGGTTTTTAAAAACTCATCTCGAAACGCTGGCCAGCGCTTTTCTTCCAATGCGGTTCGTGCACGGTGCATCAAATCACAATAATAATGAAGGTTGTGCAAGGTGTTTAACCTCGAACTTAACAGCTCCTTAGCCATAAACAGGTGGCGAAGATACGCTCTGGAAAAATTTTTGCATGTATAACATGTGCAACCATCCATAATTGGTGTTTCATCGGTCTGATGTTTAAGGTTTTTGATGTTGATTTTGCCATGGTCTGTAAACAATGTACCGTTGCGAGCATTGCGACTGGGCATCACACAATCAAACATATCAATGCCCCTATCAATGCCCTCAATGAGGTCGTCAGGTGTACCTACGCCCATCACATAGTGCGGTTTAGCTTCAGGTAAATGGGGTGCAAGCGCATCCATCATCGCCATCATCTCTTCTTTTGGCTCACCAACAGACAAACCACCAATGGCAATGCCTTCAAAGTCAATTTCAGCAATGGCATTTAAACTTTCACGGCGTAAATCGGGATACATACCACCTTGCACAATACCAAATAGGGCTTGACTATCATTCACTGGCAAATGTTCACGA
Organism: Ghiorsea sp.; assembly: GCA_030950765.1. Lineage (GTDB taxonomy): Bacteria > Pseudomonadota > Zetaproteobacteria > Mariprofundales > Mariprofundaceae > Ghiorsea. Next base: position 2,651 of record JAUZQX010000175.1, on the reverse strand, counting down.
CAATCTTTTGCCCAGCGCATCGACATTTCCATGGATTCGCGGGCTTCATCATAAGTAGCAGGGTATGGCGTGCATTCATCAAATGCCATCACAATATCACTGCCCAACTTGCGCTGGATTTCCATGCTTTCTTTAGGGCCTAAAAACCAGCGTGAACCATCAATATGCGATTGAAAACGCACACCTTCAGGTTCAATTTTACGCAAATCACCTAACGACCAGACCTGAAAACCACCAGAGTCAGTCAGAATCGGTCTATCCCAAGCCATAAACTTGTGTAAACCACCCATTTTTTCTACAACATCTGCACCTGGACGCAACATGAGGTGGTAAGTATTACCCAGAATGATTTCAGCACCAATATCATCAGTTAAATCCGCAGGTGTTAAGCTTTTAACCGTGGCTTGTGTGCCCACGGGCATAAAAACAGGGGTCTGCACTTTGCCATGTGGCAAAGTCACCTCACCGCGACGCGCAAAACCTTGCTCATCTTTGGCGATAACTTTAAAGGAAAGTGCAGACACTTATATTCGCTTAGGAAACAAGTAACGCATTAATTTTGCGCACAAACCCAGCTGGATCTTCAGGCAATGCACCTTCAGCTAATACAGCTTGATCAAACAAAATATCTGAAAAATCAGCAATTTTATCTTTCGAGCGCATTTTTGCCAAACGTTTGACCAAGTCATGCTCTGGATTAATTTCGAGAATAGGCTTGGCATCAGGCACTTCTTGCCCTGCCTGCTTCAAAATACGTTCCATATTACCCGAAATATCCAAATCATCAGCAACCAAACATGCTGGCGAAGCCGTTAAACGGTCAGTCGTACGTACATCTTTGACTTTATCACCCAAGGCTTCTTTTAACTTCTTCACCGCAGGTTCTGCCGATTTGACAGCTTCTTCATGTTCTTTTTTATCTTCTTCAGCATTTTCACCAATGTCTGATAAGTCCAACTCACCCTTGGCAATCGATTGCAGCTCTTTACCATCGAACTTATCCAAATGCCCAACAAGCCATTCATCAATGCGGTCAGCCAACAATAAAACTTCGATACCTTTCTTGCGGAAAATTTCCAAATGTGGGCTGTTTTTCGCAGAGGCTAAATTTTCTGCTGTAATATAATAAACAGTATCTTGCCCTTCTTTCATGCGTTTAATATATTGGGCAAAGGTTACAGTTTGTTCATCACTTTCTGTGCTGGAGAAGCGCAACAAAGCAGCAATCGCTTCTTTATTTTTCTCATCTTCAATCACACCTTCTTTCAAGCAGTTGCCAAATTCTTTGTAGAACTCCGCATATTTGTCTTCTTCTTTGTTTGACAAATCTTTAAGCCAGCTTAAAACACGTTTGGTTGCGCCTTTTTTCATGGCGGTCATGGCTGGGCTATGCTGCAATATTTCGCGTGATACATTGAGTGGCAAGTCTGATGAGTCCATCACACCACGTACAAAACGTAAATAACGCGGCATCAAATCTTCAGTCGCTTCCATGATAAATACACGTTTGACATAGAGTTTCACGCCATGTTTGGCTTCAGCTTGCCACAAATCGAATGGCGCACGTTTTGGGATGTAAAATAACAATGTATATTCATATTTACCTTCAAGGCGTTGATGAATATGTGCCATTGGATCTTCAAAATCATGGGCAACATGTTTATAAAAGTTATTATAATCTTCATCAGACAAATCTGATTTGGACTGTGCCCATAAGGCTGAAGCTTGGTTCACTGTTTCAATTTCAGGTTCTTTGCCTTCTTCGGCAGGCTTAAACATACGAATCGGGAATGGTACATGATCGGCGTATTTATTGATGACTGAGCGAAGCTTCCAATCATTCAGAAACTCTTCAGCCTCATCGCGTAAGTGCAATACGATTTCTGTACCACGCTGGTCTTTATTCACTGTTTCAATGGTAAATTCACCATCACCCGCTGATTCCCAGCGCACACCATGTTCTGCAGTAGTACCTGCACGACGCGTTGTTAAGACAACTTTATCTGCGACAAGGAAAGACGAGTAAAAACCAACGCCAAATTGACCAATCAAATGGGCATCCTTTTCTTGATCGCCAGAAAGCTGACCGAAGAATTCTTTGGTGCCTGAGCGGGCAATCGTACCAATATTTTGAATCACTTCCTCGTGGTTCATGCCAATACCATTATCACGAATAGTGATGGTTTTAGCATCTTTATCAAATTCCACAAAAACATGTAAATCGGAATCACCTTCAAACAAAGCATCATCCGTTGTGGCTTCAAAGCGAAGTTTATCCGCAGCATCAGATGCGTTGGAAATCAATTCACGTAAAAATATTTCTTTGTTGGAATACAGGGAGTGAATCATCAAATCCAAAAGTTGTTTGACTTCTGTTTGGAAATTCATGGTTTCTTTAGACATGTTTACCTCTATGCATTTGATTATAATTATAAATCAGAATATGTAATGTCTTATATAGTGTTTCGAAAAAGGTTTTCAAGCCCTGAAATGATTTTTTAGTGTCTAACCCACCAGACAATCATCCAGCCCACGGCTATGGAACAAAAACCCATAAATCTAAGCGATGAAACGGGCATTTGTGGTATCTTTTTAAGCATATTAATCATGGCTTGTGGAAAGAGTGCATAAAGCACCCCTTCCAAAACCAA
>JAUZQX010000174.1 GCA_030950765.1 Ghiorsea sp. | reverse complement strand
CACAAGCTTTTTTGATGCAGTCCAGAGGAAACTTGATGCGTGTGAGGTTATTCATACTGACTACATCGGCACTATATGCCTGATTCATGTGTGGAATAATGGCGGAACAGCCAATAAGGTCACCTGTTTTTAAAACGTGTAACATTAAACTGCTGCCATCACGATGTTCACTGATAAAGTTGACGTTGCCCTCACAAATAAGGTCAATGGATCCTATTTTTTCATTGCTGTAGTAAATACGCTCTAGCGGGATGTTATGCAGTACATGTGCTTCTTTTGCTAGAATACGTTGCAAGTGATGTGGAAGTTTGGCAAATGCGGAGTTACACTTCATAGCCACTTGAATTTTACGAACCTCTGCCTCTTGGCGCAGGGTGGATTCAATCTTTGGGTCATCCATAAATAATTTGTAAACCGCCTGTGCAGGAATAGCCAACAAGCTACAATCAGAACAAGCAAGCACATCAGCATTGCGTGGCGTATGATCTAGAAATGCCAGCTCACCAATCACTTCGCCTGTGCGCAAGGTGTGCTCAAAATGTTTTTTACCAGAAATATCTCGACTCCATACCGCAAGGTCCCCTGATAATACAATGTACATTTGTTTATCTGTATCACCGTAACGCATTAAATGTTGCCCTGCTTTGCACTGAATACGGGTATGGTTCTGTAAAAACTTCTGTAATAAGGTTGTGGATGCAAGATGCAAAAAAGGCGTGGTGTAATACTGGTTCATATGTTTTTCTTGGCTGATATGCCTGCGAATACTTTCAACTTGTTGCGCGGCATTGCTTGCATGGTGACTTTGTAATAATGCTTGTAGCTGATCAAGTAGTAACTCAGCGGCACCATGTTCGCCTAGCTGAATTAAAGCTTCAATTTGATGCTGTAGATGTTCATGTTCTTGGGGGTATATGGAATAGAGCTGTTTGTACATTGCCGCACAATGTTGAAATGCACTTTTGGTTTCATCGACAACTTGCATATTTTTATACTTATAGCTTAGAAATTTCTTGCATCATAATAACTTTTTGCATATCCGCATGTTGTATCAGTTTTTCTTTTAATGGGGGATAAGCGACACTGACATTTAATAAATCATCAAAGGAAATATGTGCGAGTGAGACATCTGTTTTAGCGGCTAACTCAGCCATGCTTGTTGTTTCACCACCATGTAGGGATGTGTCTCCAGCAATGGATAAAGGAGGGAGTGGCGATAACATTACTTTTTCTTTGTTGCGATTTTGTGCCAAGTAACAGACCTGACCCTTGATCACGATATCAATACCATGGACAGCTTTTTTGAGGTCGTAAATCAGTGTGTTGGCTGCGAAATGACGTATGGTTAGTTTGCGTGCCAAATACTTGGTGAGCTTTAAGGGCATACTTTGAAATACATCGTTACGTGCAAGCGTATGGACATGGATACGAAAAAGAGCACGTTGCTTAAGCATTTTTTCAAGGTGAGGGTTGCTCGAAATCATAGCTAAGACTTTTTTGCGTGGTATTTCTACAACTTTGGCAGTTTCTGAAGATACAAAAACATCAATACCTATTGGACTCGGTTTAAAATAAGTATGTTCACCTAAAATATCCAGTTCACCCACATGTTCTACGAGAATACGTGTGCCTTCGTTGTTGATAGCAAATGCATCTGCATTACCTTCAATAATTAAGGTAAGGGTGTCGCTTAAATCTTGAGCGCGGCACACTGCCTGCCCTTCCTTCAGTTTCTTTTGATGCAGTTTTAACCATACTTTACTTAACAATTCATGAATGATTTTTCCAGCAATCGCATGTTTATCATGGTCTTCAAATGCTGTGTCATCCAATAAAATGCGCCCAATTTGTGGATGTTCTTTGGCAAAATCTTTTGCCTCTTTGGATGAGCGTTTGGCAATAATATCGTGTAAATGTTGTAAGGTGATGGTTGCGGTTGCCTCGCGACCTAATGTTTGTAGCATTTTGGCATATCGCCGCAAATAAGACTCATTATCAGGGTACATTTCAACCAAGTTGGCGTATGTGTCCAGTGCTTTGTCCAATTCTTTTTTTGTAATCTTGGAAGACATATCTTATTTAAGCATCATCACTTTCCAAAGATTCTTCATACATACACTTTTGAATCATAAGGTTGGGTTGCTGTTTAAGGTCAATTTCGCGAGCGGTGATGGGGTTGCTGTGTTTATCCATATTGATATAAACCACGGGGCGCAATGGAAATTTGCTGTGCACCATGGTGACCTGACCAATTTCACCCGTATTGAGCTGTACAAACGTCCCAACAGGGTACAGTGACACAGCTTCAATCAAGGCTTTGAGTAATACAGGGTCAAAGGCTTTTTTATGGCGATTCACCAGCTCACGAATGGCATCACGTGGTAATAATCGTTGCCGATAGGGGCGTATATGAATCAAGGCTTCAAACATGGATAAAAGCCCTACCACACGGGCAATCCAAGCAATGTCATGCCCTGATAAACCTAGTGGTCCACTGCCATCATAGCGTTCTGCAGCCTGCTCGGCTGCAAGCAGGATGTTTTCATAGGGTACATGGCATGACTTCAGGTATTCAATGGCATTTTCAGGTGCCTTGCGAATCAAAGCAAGTTCATCCTTGGTGAGTTTGCCAACTTTATATCGGACTTGGCTAGGCACCATTGCCATACCAATATGATGTAACATCGCGGCGATAGCATGCTCAACGATGGTTTGATGTTGTAGTTTTAAACGCAGGCTGATTTTGATGGTATAAAGCATCATCATTATCGATTTTTCAACCAAATCATTCACGGTGCAATCGACATTGCAAATTTGTTTGATATTGCGGCTGATTTCTAACTCTAAAGCATCCAGCACCTTGGTATTATCTTCCAATTGCTCTAGAAGGTTTTGTAGCGCACCATCTAGTATGGTTAAGTCCGTATCCTGATGTTTTTCTGCTGCTTGGAAGATGGTTTGTAACGACAGGCTGATTTCTTGCAGCCATGTTGCTACGGAAAAATCACTGCTACTTGTTGTGTTTTTATGGGCTTCATCTTGGATGGAATCTTCTTCTGTAGGTAAGCTATCAATACTAACTTCGTTATTCGAGGGCAGGTGCTTTGTTTCATCATCGTACTCGGTTTCATCAAGGCTCTCTGATGTAACTTCAGGTTCAAGCAGACAGGTGTTTTCAGTCTTTTCTTTGTGTGCATAGGGGTTATGTGTTATTGCAGAGCTTGTTGTTTCAGATACTTCAACAGTGTCTGCGGGTGCTCCATCTTGTTTTTTTTGCTGATATGCGCGTAGTAAATCAAAGTATTTTGTCATTAGCTAGGATACCTTTGCATGGTGGCTTGCACCAGTTTACTATCAATCAATGTCGATGCCGTACGTTGCCCAACCAATAGGCATCTATCCATCAAATGATTGATGCGCCTTGGTACACCGTCTGTATGTTGATGAATAAGCTTGATGGCCTGTTTGGTTACAATCGGTCGATTGCAACCTGCAATATGCAGACGGTGCGACACATAGTTTAAGGTGTTTTGAAAGCTTAATTTTCCTACATGTAGGTTGAGTGCAATGCGTTGTTGTAATTGTGGAATTTGGGCGATTTTCTCTTGTAATTCAGGTTGCCCCACAAGTAGAAGTGGGACCAAGAACCTATCGCCTAGTTGAAAGTTAAGCAGCAAACGAAGCTCTTCTAAAGTGGTGATGTCAGGAATACTTTGGGCTTCATCTTGGA
>JAUZQX010000173.1 GCA_030950765.1 Ghiorsea sp. | reverse complement strand
GCGTTTATTAACAAAAAAGATGCACGAAAAATGGATAGGTTTATCCATTTTGGTGTGGCTGCAGCAGATTTAGCACTCAAACAATCAGGGCTAGAAATCACCGACGAAAACGCAAAACGCGTTGGCGTGGTGATTGGTTCTGGTATTGGCGGCATGCCTGCGATTGAAAGAACCATGCGGGCTTATGAAAAAGGTGGCGCACGGAAGATTTCACCATTTTTCATTCCGATGACCATTATCAATATGGTGTCAGGTTGGGTATCCATGCTTACGGGTGCGAAAGGCCCTAATACAGCTACGGTAACGGCTTGTGCTACGGGTACACATGCTATCGGTGATGCATTTGAAATCATCGCTAGAGGTGATGCGGATGCCATGATTGCTGGTGGTGCAGAAGCTTGTGTTTGTGAGCTTGCTGTGGGTGGTTTTGCTGCGGCAAGAGCATTGTCCACACGCAATGATTCCCCTGAAACAGCATCCCGCCCTTGGGATAAAGACCGCGATGGTTTTGTGATGGGTGAAGGTGCAGGTGTTTTGGTGCTTGAATCTTTAGAATCTGCGCAAAAACGCGGCGCTGAAATCTTAGCTGAAGTTGTGGGTTATGGTATGTCAGGTGATGCTTTTCACATGACTTCACCAGCGCCTGAAGGCGAAGGTGGTGGACGCTGTATGAAAGCTGCTTTGGATGGGGCTAAGATTAACCCTGATGAAGTGGATTATATTAATGCGCATGGCACTTCAACACCCATGGGTGATTTGTGTGAGACGCAAGGCATTAAAAATACATTTGGTGCACATGCAAGTAAGCTGATGGTATCGTCATCCAAGTCGATGACAGGTCATTTGTTGGGTGCAGCTGGTGGTATTGAAGCTGCATTCTCTGTGTTGGCTGTTCACAATGGCATTGTGCCACCAACCATCAATTTGGAAAACCCAAGTGAGGGTTGCGACTTGGATTATGTACCAAATACAGCGCGCGAAGTGAATATTGATGTAGCTATTTCAAACTCATTTGGGTTTGGTGGTACCAACGCATCAGTAATTGTTCGCAAATTCAAATAAACACCAAGCAACAACTTTTTACCCGTACACTTGAGGCAAAAGCATGGGATGCTTTTGCCTTTTATGCAGCACATCAACATCTTTGCCAAGCCTTTTTAGAAGACCCCAAAGGTTCAGGTAAACAATTTATTGTTTCCAAAACTGGGCAAACAAACACGCTCAAAAACAAACAACAATGCGACACGTTTCTCTCTGACTGGCGCAAATATATTACCCGTGCACCTATCAACTTCCCAACCCTACAATGTGTATTTTATTTGGCTTATGAAGCAGGTATTTTATTTGAAAATTTACCAAAACCCAAACATCAAGAAAACAGCACATTGATTTGGCGACATCAACCCGAATGGTCGTTGTGTTTTGATAATCAAACCCATAAAATTTATATGTCATCCACGGTATCTGAGGATGCGTTGGATACGTTAGAAGCTTTGTTACGAAACTCTACGTATAGAGTAACAGAGCCTATTGATTTAGGGCATATCCATGAAACAGTATTTGATTATCAACAAGCCGTACAAGATGTAAAAAGTTATATCCAAGCAGGCGATATTTTTCAGGCGAACATTGCCCGTTTTTGGTCATCACCATTAGCAAAAACTGATTTATTTGGGCTTTATAGCAAGTTAAGAGCGGTTAACCCCGCACCTTTTTCCTGCTATGTTGAGGCGGATGATTTGACGATTGTATCGGCATCACCTGAGCGGTTATTTTCCATCAGTGCGGATGGTGAAGTATCGGCAAGACCCATTGCTGGGACACGCAAGCGCAGCGAAGGTGAGGCGGATGATGCCTTAGAAGATGAGTTGCTTCTATCTGAAAAAGAACGCGCTGAACATATCATGCTGGTGGATTTAGAGCGTAATGATTTGGGTAGAGTGTGTGAAGCGGGAAGTATTCATGTGGATGAATGTATGGTGATTGAAAAATATGCGACCGTACAACATATTGTATCCAATGTGCGAGGTAAGTTGGCTCGTGGTTTTGATTTGTTGGATGTGCTTGCAGCCAAGTTTCCTGGTGGCACGATTACAGGTTGTCCCAAGGTACGTTGCATGGAAATCATTCATGAATTAGAGCCGCAAGCGCGAGGTCCATACACAGGTGGTGTGGGTTATATGGCATGGGATGGCAGTGTAGATATGAATATCTTAATTCGTACTTTTTGGCATGAAAATGAAACCCTGAATTGGGCAGCAGGGGCAGGTATTGTTGCAGATTCCGTGCCTGAACATGAACAAGTAGAAACCGAGCATAAAGTTGCAGGGCTATTGCGAGCGTTCAATCATGATTAAACAAGTCGTGGTGACCGATGCTTGGTATGAACATGAAGGCACGTTATTTCTTAACCCTGCCCTTCAAGCTTATGAACATCAATTGTTGAATATGCAACAGACATGGTCAAAAAACACTGAGGTAATACCCTTATCTTGGTATGCCGAGCAAGCCGAGCAACCCGTGGCGGCTTTACCAGCTGCTGTTGCGCAAAACCTGCCTAAAGGTGCGCAACAATATTGGGTAGTCTCGCCTTATCATGCACGTTTAACACGAAGCACGTTGCGGGTGATGCCCGAAGCCATGTTGGACTGGTCTGCCAAAGAAGGGCAACAAGTGTGTGCGATAGTAAATCCACTGTTGGCAGAGCATGGACTTGAACTTTTTATGGTGGGTGATGTGCTCATGTTGGCAGCACAAGATGTGTGGCAAGTGGATATGCCCGACTTTGCTCAAGTTTCAGGTAAAAGTTTGCCCAACCATCATGAAAGTAGCAAAGATGCTGGGCTTTGGTTACGTATCATTACTGAAGTGCAAATGACTTTACACCAACATCAAGTATTTACCCAAAGCGGCATGCAAATTCACGGCTTGTGGTTCTGGGGACAGTCGGAAGTGGTTGCTGATGTGCATGATTTAAGATTATCAAATGTTGCAACACGAAATATCTACCTCAATACAGTACTCAAAGCATTGGATAAACAACAGGATGCAACTGTGATTATTAGCGAGGCAGAATATTTACCATCCTTGTTGCCTAGCTCATTACCAGACCACTGGTTGTTGCTTGGGGCAGGACGCGCGGTAACCTTGCGTAGTCACAGGTTGACGGCAGCGTTGGCAAGAGTAAAAAAACCAAGTTGGAAAGGGATTTGAGCAGGTTATGAGTTATTCAGCAGTCGAAGGTTTTGAAGCGGAAGCGCAAAAAAAAGTTGGTGTGTTGCTGGTTAACCTTGGCACACCAGATGCGCCTACACCTGCTGCGTTGCGTACGTATTTGAAACAGTTTCTGGGCGATCCAAGGGTGGTTGAGACCAATCGCCTTATTTGGTGGTTTGCCCTCAATGTCGTGATTCTCAATATTAGACCTAAAAAATCAGCCCATGCTTATCAAACAGTTTGGACAGATGAAGGGTCGCCTTTGCTGGTGATAAGCAAGCAGCAGCAACAAGCCTTGCAAAGCAAGTTAGGTGATGAGGCACTGGTTGAATTAGCCATGACTTATGGCAACCCGTCCATCGAACAAGGTTTAAACAACCTGCGTGAGCAAGGGTGTAATCATTTATTTGTTCTGCCTCTTTACCCACAATATTCAGGAAGCACCACTGCAGCAGTGACTGACCAAGTGTTTGATGTGTTCAAATCATGGCGGCGTGTGCCTAATGTGCGTGTTTTGTCGGCATATTATGATGAACCAGCATATATTGATGCGTTAGCCAATTCAGTGCGTGAGCATTGGGATAAACAAGGCAAAGCAGAAAAATTGATGATGTCATTTCATGGTATTCCTAAGCGCTATGCCAACAATGGTGACCCGTATCAGCTACATTGCGAGCAAACAGCACAACTTTTGGCTGACAATCTAGGTTTACAAGATGATGCGTGGATGTTGACCTTCCAATCTATTTTTGGTCGTGAAGAATGGTTGCAGCCTTACACTGCAAGCCAACTTAAAACATGGGGCGCAGCGGGCATCAAAGATGTGGATGTGATTTGCCCAGGTTTTGCAGCAGACTGCTTGGAAACCTTAGAAGAGATTACGGTGGAAAATAAAGGTTACTTTATTGAAGCTGGCGGTAAAGATTTGCGATATATCCCTGCGCTCAATGATAGAGATGATCATATTGAAACACTTGAAAAGCTTGTGAAACGTGAGTGTTTTGACTGGTTTAAGAGTTCTCAACTTTGCGAATAAAAGTGTAGAGTTCTATAGGGCCCTCTCCTTTGAGTGGGGTGATGGTTATTTCGATAGTTATTTCTTCACCATCTTTTGTTAAAGATTGTACACGGACAGGTCGATACAACCAAGAGCCATGTGATGAATCTAAATACTTCGAAATACCTTGAAGATGGGCTTTACGAAACTTTTCGGGGATGATTGTTGTGGTGAGAGACTTGCCTAGAACCTCATTTTTTCGCCAACCAAATAAAATTTCAGCCTTAGGGTTCCAATCGGTGATATTACTTTGTTGATCAATACTAATATAAGCATCACATGCGGTTTCGATAATGCGTCGAGCGCGGGCTTCTTGGTAGCGTAGTTTTTGAATAAGTTTATATTGATTTTGTTCGGCTTTGTTCACCCAAAGACCAAATGTGATAAAGGTGCTGGCGATTAAAACACGCATCCAAGCTTCATTGATTTCAGGTTGAATAAACATGGCAAGAAACGGGCCTTCTTGAAAAATATAAGCATGAATAGCGGACTCTATAGGCCAATACAATATACCAGATGCAATAGCATAAGTACCTAAGCGGTTTGTATTCAAAGTATGTGGTGCTGGGCTCATCATGCCTTAAATATAAACAGATTAATAAAAAAATGTAACCTCTTTTTGTGATTTGTATCACGTTGTTGGCGGTTATTTTTGCAAAGTAGTTTTTGTTTTCATTAAAGATATTTATGTTTTAGGGCTGCACAACCGAATAGAGTTTGTTGAGGTTGCTCAGCTGCTCTTTTGGAGAGCCTAAGTTGATTCTCGATTCACACCCTTTCAATGATAATTCTAAATGCTGTTTTGGAACCCATGAAACTTTCGTATGTATTTTTTACCTGATTCCAGAAGTTTTTAATGCTATAGTGTGTTCAGCCGTTTGTTTTTAAACGGCGTACACGGAATGACCTTCCTTTAAGTTTACCTTCAGTAAGTTTTTTAAATGCGAGTTCGGATGCGCTTCGTTGAATGGCAACATAAGACCAGTTATCACCAATAGAAATTTTACCAACTTGCGAGCCTTGGATATCACCTTGGCTAGTTAAAGCACCTAAAATATCACCAGCGCGCAACTTCTGCTTTTTACCACCGCCAATTTGTAAGGTTTGCATCTTGGCAGGTTTGGGTTTTGTATCCGATGCGGCGGGTAGGGGCTCGGCTTGGATACTTTGTTTTAATACATCTTCAAACAAGGCGACTTGATGCCCTTCGTTGGGTGTGAACAAGCTGCATGCCATGCCTTTGCTGCCAGCGCGACCTGTACGTCCGATACGATGGATATGCGATTCAGGGTCGTGGGCTAAATGGTAGTTGATCACCATATCGAGGTTATCAATATCTAATCCACGTGCTGCCACATCGGTTGCCACCAAAACACTGATACTTTTATTGGCAAACTGAATCAATGTTTGGTCACGATCGCGTTGTTCTAAGTCACCTGTTAAATCCAGCGCACTAAATCCATCATCAATCAGGCTATCTGTCACATCTTGGGCATCACGTTTGGTATTACAAAAGACCACTGTTGATTCTGCAGGGTATGCAAGAAGGATACGTTTGAGGGCATCCAAACGTTGTTTATCTGATGGTAATTCATAAAAATGTTGGCTAATCGTACTGCTATCATGCAGGGACTCAACTTTGATGACTTTAGGGTTTTGCATCATCTTTTTGGCAATGGTTTTGACTTTTCCTGAATAGGTTGCGCTAAAAAGAAGGGTTTGTTTGCTAGTTGGTGTTTGCTGGTTGATATCGGCAATAGCTTGCTGAAAACCCATATCCAACATGCGGTCAGCTTCATCCAGCACCAGTGTGTTTACCGTGCTTAGGTTTAAGGTTTCGCGTTTAAGGTGGTCTTGGATGCGACCAGGTGTGCCAACCACAATATCTGCGCCAAATGCCAAAGATGACACTTGGCTGCGAACGGGAACACCGCCACATAGGGTGAGTACTTTGATATTACTCAAGGCCCTTGCAAGCTTGCGTACTTCTTTTGCCACTTGGTCGGCAAGTTCACGGGTAGGGCAAAGAATCAAAGCTTGGGTAGCCAACACTTTGTTACCAAAACTTTGAGTGTCCATGTGTTGAAGCAATGTTAAAGCAAAGGCGGCTGTTTTCCCTGAACCTGTTTCGGCTTGGGCAATTACATCTTGTTTGTCTAACATGATGGGTAAACTTTTTTGTTGGATGGCAGTCATGCCTGTATAACCCAATGATTCCAAATTGTTAAGCAACTCGGGTTTTAAGTTTAGTGTTGAAAATGGGATTGGGTTCAAGGGGTATCCTAGTCTAATGTTTACTTTTCTTTCCACGTAAATTTGGGTGTATTCAAGCTTAATTTTTGACGTGGTTCAACTTTTTTAGGTTGTGTTTTAAAGCTTTCTTTGGTTTGGGGTTTAGTTTGAGATTTAGCTTTAGGCTCGTTTTTTTCTTTGGCTTCTGCCTCAGCACGGTATGTATTTTGTAAACCTTGCAGAAAGTTGCGCAAGATTTGGTCTTTGCATTGTCGCGACTGCCTGTGTTCAGGTGCGCGAAAAAAAGAGCTTAATTCGTGTTTGCTGATGCGTTGCCCAACACCTTCAAGCATGGCAAGGATGTCATCATCTTTAAGGTTAAAAGCGATACGTAACTTTTTAAAAATGAGGTTGTTATTGAGCTTGTTTTCAGGGTTGGGTTGAATGCCTTGACGTTTGCCACGTTTGTCATTAATCAAACCATTAAGGAAAATGGCAAGGGTGCGGTCTGTGCATTCGTCAAAACCCGCTGTGTCTTCTTTTTTCAGCCATGCGCTCACTTGTTGGCGGGTCACCGCACGATTGGCAGATGCAAACAAGGCAATCATCGCATTATCGCTTAAATCAAGTGTGTAACGCAAGCGACGTAGGATGTCGTTATTTACCATGATCTATTTTAATAGTTCGTTGAATCGGTCGAATAAATAATCGGCATCTTGCGGTCCAGGGCTTGCTTCAGGGTGATATTGCACTGAAAAAATAGACTTGTTTTTAACTTTGAGGCCTTCTACCGTGTTATCAAACAATGAACGATGGGTGACTTCAACATGGGATGGCACATCATCATCAGCCACGGCAAAACCGTGATTTTGACTGGTGATTTCAACTTTTCCCGTCGTTAAATCTTTAACAGGGTGGTTGCCACCACGATGTCCGAATTTGAGTTTAAAGGTTTTAAGACCTAAAGCTTGTGATAATAACTGATGACCCATGCAAATACCAAAAATTGGCGTGTCTTTTTCAATCAAGGTTTTGATGGTGTCCACTGCATAACCCACAGCAGCAGGGTCACCTGGACCATTGGATAAGAAGATACCGTCAGGGTTCATGTCTAATACGTCTTGCGCTGAGGTGTTGGCAGGCACTACGGTCACTTTGATGCCACGATCGGTGAGTTTACGGAAGATGTTGTTTTTGCAGCCAAAATCAAAAGCAACCACATGTTTGCTAGATGTTGGACTGGTAAAGACTGCATTATCAAGATTGTATGTACCTTGACGCCATCTATCACTTTCTTTACGGCTGACTTGCCCAACAAGGTCTTTGCCTTCAAGACCTTCCCAAGCCTGTGCTTGTTTCACTGCTTCTTCTTCACTTAGACCGTCAGAAACAATTACGCCTGTTTGTGCACCATTGTCACGCAAGTGACGAGTTAAAGCACGGGTATCAATGTCGGCAATGCCTACGACATTGTTGGTTTCCAACCAAGTTTGAAGGCTTTGTTCGGCGCGGTAATTGGATGTTTGGCGGGCTGGCGCACGTACAATCAAACCACGCACAGAAATTTTATCGGATTCTTCATCCACTTCATTCACACCGACATTGCCGATGTGTGGGTAGGTGAATGTGATGATTTGTTCGGTATATGACGGGTCGGTTAGGATTTCTTGGTAGCCTGTCATCGACGTATTAAAACATACTTCGCCAACAGTGTTTCCTGTAGCGCCAAAGGCTATACCATGAAAAATACGACCATCTGCCAGCGCTAAAAATGCAGGGGTTGGCGTGGTTGAAGTATGACTCATGAGGCACCTCTTAAAATGGGAGTGGTAAAGAACGGCGCAAGTCTATGGTTTTGATTCTAGACTGTCGATTGTTGTTTTTATGCCCAAGGTAAATATTTTATAAAGATTAAAAAATAAGC
>JAUZQX010000172.1 GCA_030950765.1 Ghiorsea sp. | reverse complement strand
AGCTCATAATCACTTGTATCCCAGTTATGGGTTAACTCAATGGCTGTATGCTCTTTTTCATCGCCATAACCGACAAATGCAAGTGTAAACCTACCCTCTGGATAATCGCTTTTGCGCAATAGTTTCATGCCCATAATACGTGTATAAAAATCAATGGATTTATCCAAGTCGACGACGCGAAGCATCGTATGTAATAAACGCATAGCTTAACCTCTATCTAAAATATTTTTTGTTTTGAAGACGGTGAGCCACATTACCCTTCTTCAAGCGCCATAGCTGCCATTTTCATGGTGCTCTCAAACGATTCTGCACCTGCAATAAACAAACCGTTATGGCAAAACATCGCATCACCAATGCCCGTGACTTTTTGTAAGGCTTCATCGGATAAACCCGCCCATGGTGTTGGTAGCGATTTGCGGTTTTCAAATGAGCCGCGTTCCGCAGGCACAGCTTGAATCCGCCACTCTCCCGTGTGTGATGGGTACACCACAAACAAAGCTTCTTCGGATAAGGCGAGCACCGTTTTTTTCCACGGCGTATATTTTTCCAATACAATCACACGTGGGTCTTTTGCATCTTCAATCGCTTTGGTCACAATGACTTTTGCGCTAATGCCACCGCTCGCCGCTGCAATAAAGCGATTTAACACACGTGATGCAAATTCAACCGCTTCATCAAAACACTCATCAAGGTTTGTGTCTTCCTGCCAAGTTGGGTTAAACATGCCAATGGTTTGGCTAAGGCTAATGCCTTCTTGCACACCAGAGGCATGTCCGCAATCAATGGCATCAATCGTGGACACCAAACCAGCATCCACAGCATTGGCAACATCTTGATTACCTTGGCACATTTCCAAGCCGTATTGCTGCCAAATCAAACCAAATGAAGAATAAGGAATACCACTTTCACGCTCGCCAGCACCACCACGCTGATGATGGTCAAAGCGCCCTGTTTCAGGGTCATACTCACCACCCACATCCACCACAATATCTGCCTTGGCGATAAGCGTTAAATCGCGGGTACGAATCAGCTCGAAAGATGGCAATATATGTTTGAACACAGCGATGCTAAAAACATCATCTGCGTGGAAATTACCGTTGTGTGTTACTATTGTTGTATTACTCATGTGTTTTATGACCATATAAGAAGGGAATAAGATGTTGTTTGCAAACTAATACGACGGACTTTATACCAAGGCAGGGAACAAAAACAGCATATGTTAACAACGTATGCATATATTGAGTTTTAACCTGAAGTTTTTGATGGCAAAAAACTAATCAACCCCAAACTTGTTTCCCTGCGTGCTCCAGAGTAATTTGGCATAGCGTTCCATGGGGATGTTCATTTTTTCTTGTAGATATTTAGCCTTAACAAGTAGCGCTTTTCTTTTGATGACGGGGATGTCATTTTTGAATGCGAGTACAATGGTGTTTCCACTTTCTGCTTCAAAACTGAGTAGTCGGTTTTTAAATTCGAGAGCAAGTAAATCATTAAGCTCTTTTTGGGATTCAAGTGCTGTGTTCCAGATGTTGAGTACGAGCACACCATGCTCACTAAGTCCATTTTTACAATCACGCAAGTAGGTTGATGCGACTTGTTGCGGATCCATGCCTTTTTCGTTGTATAAATCTGAAAAAATAACATCACTTTTTACGTCGGTGTGTTTGATGTAATGCATTGCATCATCGATATGAACACAGAGGCGATCGGTATCAGGTAAGTAAAAATACTTTTTAGTAATATTCGCCACGGCTTCACGGTATTCAACCGCATGTACATTTAATTTGGGAAAGCTATGCAGTAGGTTTTTTACCATTGAGCCCGCGCCCAGGCCCATGACGGTGAGAGTATTTATGTTGGGAATAAAAAATAAACCCACCATCATACCCTGGGTATAGGCAAGGTCTAAGCCATGAATATTATTGAGCTTCATACTGCTTTGATAAATCATTCCATCAAAGCTGAGAATCCGACTGGTTCTTGTTTGGTACACATAAATAGGGCCGTGCTCATCTGCTGTTGATGCGATGCAAATTCCTCTGATATTCATATCATTCACCCAATATACATTGCTTATGCTGCTCTAACCACAATGGATATTTGAACATTGCCTTAGCAAACAATCTGCTTTGCAAATGATGAGACAGCCAACAACGTAGGTTATTGTACCGAGCTTGTGAAAATTCAGCTTTGTTTACCCTTGAGAACTGTCGAATAAAGGGTAATAAAGCAAAATCAAGCAAGCTGGGTGACGCACCCATGAAAAAATCATGTTGTGTTAGACGTTGCTCTAAGCCTTGAATAAAGGGTTCACATGCAAGGCGGCAGGTTTCTAAATCATTGCCGTGGTAACGTTTGGCGCGTTTGTATTTTTCTAGGGTAGGTTTAAATTCAGTGTCGCTTTCTTCAATCATTGCCAGCATTTCTGCAAGTTTATTCTCATGCTGCGAATAGAGTAGGTTTTCAGGGTCATTGCGCTTTAATGCCCAAAGCATGATGGCTAAACTTTCGTCGATAACCTTGTCTTTTTGAATCACCAAGACAGGCACAGTGCCTTTGGGGGAAACAAGCAGCATCTCTGCTGGTTTATCTTTCAAGGAAATAGCGCGCAGTTGCACCTTTTGTTGGGCGAGTAACAGCACCAATCTTGCGCGCATGGCATACGGGCAGTTTTGTAAGGAATAAAGAATGGGTAATGAAGACACTGTTGTTGAAGGCATGGCGTACGCCCTTTATAAGCCTTGAATGTATTGCGCATTTGTTGATAAGGTCACCATATTGCTTAGCTGCTTGGCGGCTTGTTTTTTGCTGTCGTCGGTATCGCCATTTAACAGACCTGCAAAGTGTTTTATCAGCTCAGCTTTATCGTGTTCTTGTTTAGAGCCTGCACCAATATTGGTGAGATCAATAAAAAACTCATCAAACAAATCACCCAAATCATGGACAATATCTGCATTTAAAAATTGTTCGTGATTGTAAATGCTTGGATAGCCACCACGTTGTTTATCCACGGCAAACGATACGCCTTTCACATTGGTAATCGTTGTTGCCTTTTCGCACTTCAACATACAACCATCTTCAATCGTAGGTTTGTTACAGCCCACCGTTTGCTGGAAGAAACACTGGCGGCTGGTCATCAATAAGATAGGATGATAGATGCTATAGAGCAATTTAAAGTTGTCAGGGCGGGCAATCTTCTTGATTTGCATGCGGTTGATTTCATTGGAAATAAATGCACCAGCACAGTTTAACTCTTCTTGCAGTGTTAATAGCGCATAGGAGTTGGTCGTGTTTAAGAAAGGTCCTGCAATCCATTCAATGCCCATTTCATAGGCTTTGTAAGCAATGCCTGTATTATTGCTTACAATACGTGTTGGATGAATTTCTTCTAACAAACGCACCGATTCATCATAATCTTTGCCGATTAAAACGGCAGGAAACCATGGGATAAGATTTGGGTTTCGCTTGAAAATATCAATGTGTTTATTGCAATCTTTCTTCCAGCTTTCAGGCAGTTTGAAATATACATCCGCATCAGTGATGGCACACAAAGTCACATCTTTTTCATCTGCGATAAGTATCGACATACTGTGTTGATGATTTTCTTTCGCATGGCTTTTTAAAGGTGGCACATCTACAAAAGGCACAAGTTCAACTTCATGGTTTAATACATAAGCAGCTTGATTTTTAAGCTTGGTTAGTTCCTTGAAGGGGATGCTTAAATCCTGCCCAAGTTGACTACAATCAAAACCAGTGAGCTTATAATCATTGCTGGCAAAGTTTTTAAATCGTTTTTCTATAACAGCTTGGGTGATGGGTAGTTCCTTGGTGGTGCGTAGCTCTGACTCGGTCTTAAAAGTGTGTGTTTTGTTGGTGTGAACCCCATCAACATCATCGCCAATCGTTAAAGTCAGACACAAAGGTTGGTTTAACTGTCCTGAAAATCTTAGCTGTAAAGATTGCTTGGCAATACTTAGATACTTAATTTTATCAGTTAACTCTTCGCCAATTTTATTCTTTTTAACAAACAAACCGTCTTTCACTTCTCTGATTTCGATGACGGTCTTAGCACCGCTTTTCTCAACAGCATGCTCAATGCTGTGGTCGCGAGGGTTGTCGATAAACATATCCTTGGCGAGATTTCCCTGTAAAAAGGAGTTGGTAAAATCACGGTTGAAAACACGGTGTAAATTCGAGTCATCAGGTGCTAACTTCCCCGATTCAATAAAGGTATCAATCGATTTTCGCCAAGTATCTGTCACAGTATAAACATAATGGGCATTTTTGATGCGGCCCTCGAGTTTTAGTGAATCCACTTGCGCCTCAACCAACTGGGGCAAATCAAAATAAGCCGAATTATCTTTCAAATTAAGCGGAAAGCGATTGCCAGCATCGGTGATTTCATACTCATCACGGCACGCTTGGCTACAACTTCCTCGGTTGCCTGAATTACCTACACTGACCGAGCTTGAATAACATTGGCCAGAGAAAGCGATGCATAATGCACCGTGCACAAACACTTCCGTAAGCACATCATGTTCATGGGCAAGCGCTGTTAATGATTTGATTTCATGGATGTTTAATTCACGCGATAAATTAAGACGTGATGCACCTAACTTTGCCAAGAATTTGATTTGCCCTTCATTATGCGTGGTGAGCTGGGTGGATGCATGAATATCCAAGCTAGGAAAATGTTTCTTCACCAAGTTGAAAATGCCAAGGTCTTGCACAATGATGCCATCCACACCTGAGTTTACCAATTTATTCAGTAGTTTGATGAGGCTAGGTAGTTCTTGCTCTAGAATAACGACATTTACGGTTAAAAATATTTCACAATCGTATTTGTGCGCCAATCGAATCACGCCCGTTAAATCATCATAGGAAAGGTTAGCCGCACGGT
This sequence comes from Ghiorsea sp., assembly GCA_030950765.1. Taxonomy (GTDB): domain Bacteria; phylum Pseudomonadota; class Zetaproteobacteria; order Mariprofundales; family Mariprofundaceae; genus Ghiorsea. Next base: position 257 of record JAUZQX010000172.1, on the reverse strand, counting down.
TGCGTGCATTAAAATTATCCAAGCCGCAATACACAGCATTAGCGCCAGCAATCACCGCCGCTTTGATGGCTTCAACACCGCCACCTGGTGCTAATAATTCAATCTTTCTACTCATGTTTTTATCGTTATTATTCATTTATTTGATGACCATTGAAGAGGGGATAGGGTGTTGAGGCTTAATATTTTGAGCAACCTTATACCAAGATAACTTACAAAAATAGAATCTTCTCATCATGCAAACATATCGACTTCACTAA
>JAUZQX010000171.1 GCA_030950765.1 Ghiorsea sp. | reverse complement strand
AATCCAAACTGCAAACATTGTATGGAAAGTTCAGGGGTTTTATTTTACACGCCATTAATGCTTGCAGCTGAGTTTGATAATTTAAGTTTATTTCAACATTTAGTTGAGAAAGGTGGTGACCTAAAAAGTAAAGCAAAATATACTACCTCAGTTGCAGATGGAAGCTTAGAAGGTATTTGTAAATGCTTTGGTTCAGATCAAGTTTTAGATTATCTTTTATGGCAGGCTTAAATCTGATAATACTTCAGTCATAAACCATCTTTTACTACCCGACATTGCGGATATCTGTTGTGATTTTCAAAACAAAAAGGACCACCTTGCGGTAGCCCTTTTCATATACTTCAATTTCAAGCGACTTAGTTTTTATCTTGATCGACGATTTTGTTAATCCACGGCATCATGGCACGAAGTTTTTCACCTGTAACTTCGATAGGATGCGCTGCATTGTTGCGGCGCGCCGCAGTCATAGAAGCGTAGTTGGTTGCGCCTTCAAGGATGAATTGTTTTGCATATTCACCATTTTGTATGTTTGCCAAGCACTCTTTCATTGCTTTGCGTGATTCTGCGTTGATGATTTTAGGACCAGTGACGTATTCGCCATATTCAGCGTTGTTTGAGATGGAGTAGTTCATGTTGGCGATGCCGCCTTCATACATCAAATCCACAATCAATTTCAATTCGTGCAAGCATTCGAAATATGCCATTTCTGGTGCATAACCCGCTTCAGTTAATGTTTCAAAGCCAGCTTTAACCAATTCAACTGCACCACCACAAAGAACAGCTTGTTCACCGAACAAATCAGTTTCAGTTTCATCTTTAAATGTGGTTTCGATAATGCCTGTGCGTCCGCCGCCAATCGCTGATGCGTATGACAAACAAATCGCTTTTGCATCACCTGTTGCATCTTGATGAATGGCGATAAGGTCTGGGATGCCGCCGCCACGAACGAATTCAGAGCGAACAGTGTGACCGGGTGCTTTTGGCGCAATCATTACCACATTTAAGTCAGCGCGAGGTGTGACTTGGTTGTAGTGAACTGCGAAACCATGTGCGAATGCTAAAGTTGCACCTTTTTTGATGTTTGGCTCAATCTCATCTCTGTATAATACAGATTGGAACTCGTCAGGGGTAAGAATCATGACCACGTCTGCAGATGCAACAGCATCAGCAACACTGCTTACTTTTAAGCCATGTGCTTCAGCTTTAGCCACAGAAGTAGAGTTGGTGCGAAGACCAACTACAACATCAACGCCTGAATCTTTTAAGTTGGTTGCATGTGCGTGTCCTTGTGAACCATAACCAATAATAGCAACTTTTTTGCCTTTGATGATGGATAGGTCTGCATCTTTATCATAATAAACGTTTAATGCCATGGGTCGAACTCCTAAAAATAAATCAATAAAACTTCAAATGGGAGCGCACCCTAATCAAGTCGGAACAAAATATCACGTGTTCTATTCATTTTGTTTGCGTTCACATTATTTTAACCTTAAATGGTAACTGTTTGTCGAATCGCAGCTTTATTGTAGGGTGCGTGCACATATTTTTACACAAGGGTATATAACAATCATGGATTTGAACTTTAATCACGCCTTTTGGGGCATACTATTTGCAGGTATCTTTTATGTGGTTGGCAATGCTGCATGGGTAAACAAGTGGGCGAGAGAGAGAAGGTTTGTTGGCGTATTGGCGTGGGCAGTTTTAGGTTTTATCATTCTTCTTTTTTCAGCCTCATTTGATATGCGTTTGGATCCTAATTTGGAGATGGGGATTTGGGAGCGTATGACCTCTGTTGATGGTGAAAACCATTGGATTGCACTGACACTATATGCTTTGTTGTCTGCACCAGGCATTGCGGCAAACTTATTCTCACTTGAGCTTAGAATGACACGGTTGGCGTTGATTTTACCAGGTATTTTGGTATTTATCCCAATAGGTCAACAGTTGGAGCACCCAGAAGGGTCGTTAATTTTAATATCGATTGGTGCAACGGTAGCTGTTGTTGGCATATTGCTCGTGTTCCAAATGTTGCTTGATATTGAGCCTGAAAGAAAAAGTAAAAAAACCAAGGCTGCTGCATGAAACACATGAATTCACGGGCTTCGATGTTGGTCGAAGCGCTGCCGTATTTGCAGCGGTTTGCCGACCAAACCATTGTCATTAAATATGGTGGGAACGCCATGGTTGAAGAAAGTCTGAAAGAAAGTTTTGCCAAAGACATTACACTTTTAAAACAAGTGGGTATCAATCCTGTGGTGGTGCATGGTGGTGGTCCGCAAATTGGTGATGTGCTCAAGAAATTGGGTAAACAAGCTGAATTTATCGATGGTATGCGGGTGACCGATGATGAGACCATGGATATTGTTGAAATGGTGCTTGCAGGCAAAGTGAATAAAGAAATTGTAGCCAATATCAACAGGGCAGGTGGTAAAGCTGTTGGCCTATCAGGTAAAGATGGTGGTTTGATTTGTGCACGAAAAATGAACGTGACCAAAAACTCACCTGAGCTTGATGTGCCTGAAATTATAGATTTGGGGCATGTGGGGCAAGTGCATAAAATCAACACTGAAATTCTAAACGTGCTTGAAGATGATAAGTTTGTGCCTGTGATTGCACCTGTGGGTTATTATAAAGACCAAGCGCAAAGTTATAATATCAATGCAGACTTGGTTGCAGGGGCGATTGCTCAAGCTTTGGGTGCGGCGAAATTGATTTTACTGACTGATGTTGTGGGCGTGTTGGATGCAGATAAAAATCTAAAGTCCCAATTTAACACGGATGAAGCAAGAGCTTGGATAAAAGATGGCACGATTGCTGGTGGTATGATTCCTAAAGTGAATTGCTGTTTGGATGCCGTAGAAAATGGTGTGGGTAAAGCACATATTATTGATGGTAGAGTGCCGCATGCCATTCTTCTTGAAATGTTTACCGATGAGGGTGTAGGCACTGTATTCTCTGCGTAAGCAAATAGCTTGCACTTTTGTTGGCTTGATTGATTAATGCGTCATCAATACTCACTTACAGGTAGCAATCTCCATGTTTCTTTTTTCAAGCCAAACAGGTGCAATCTAAGATGATTAGGTGTTGAGTTAGAAACGAATGAAAGATTCTAAGGTTCTAAATTTCCTCTGTGTTTCTCTGCGAAACTTTGTGTACTCTGCGGTTGTTATTGTCGCCAGCTTATCGCAAACGCACGCCATAGAAATCAGCGCAAAAGAACAAAAGCATATTGCAGATTTAATTTTTAAGAATGAATGTAACCGTAAGTTTGCATGTTTGGTTGCATGGAATGATGGCGAAGATTTCCCATCATTGGGCATAGGTCATTTTATTTGGTTTCCTAAAAACTCTCAAGCACCATTCCAAGAAAGTTTTCCTGATTTAATGCGTTGGTATCAGCAGCAGGGTGTCATCGTTCCTGAAAGGCTTTCAAATATATTACAGCCCAATCAAGCTTGCCCTTGGCAGAATAAAGCTGAATTTGTCCAAGATGAAAACAAGCCTGAAATTGAACAGCTACGCCAGTTTTTGGCAGATACTAAAGATGTACAAGCATCCTTTATCATGCAGCGGTTGGCGAATGTTTTGCCCAAGATGTTGGCGATTGGGCAAAACCAAGTTGAAAAGGATAAAATAAAACAACAGTTTGAACGGGTTTCAGCCAGCCCTAATGGTTGGTATGCCTTGATTGATTATGTGAATTTCAAAGGTGAAGGCATCAAAGAAAGCGAGCGTTACCAGGGCAAAGGTTGGGGGTTAGCGCAAGTGTTACTCACCATGAATAAGCAGGGCGATGCAGTTCATGCGTTTAGTGATGCTGCCAAACAGGTGCTTTTGCAACGTGTTAAACTATCGCCATCGCATCGCAATGAACAGCGCTGGTTAAAAGGTTGGTTCAAACGTTTGGATACTTACTGATTATCTAAGATTTCTTTCGCTCTATCAGCCATGTCTTGGGCATGTTGTGTTGCTTGGTCAGCAGCTTGGTGTGCGGCATCAAGTGCATGTTTGGCTTGTGCAGCAGGGCGCTCTTCTTCGGTACAGGCTGTCATTAAGGTAAGTATTGTACATATCAAAATAAGTTGTTTCATGGTGTTCTCCAAAATGTTTATCGTTAGGCTGATTCAAACGCCATTCATTGAAAAAGGCAATGTTCTTTATGTGTATGATTGCCTTAGACAGTGCCACGAATTACACTTTCAACATTGTAAAACACACAGGCGGTTAGTAATCGATGCAAAATAAAGCTCCATTTATATCTATTGTTGCACCCTGCTACAACGAAGCGGGTGTGATTGATGTGTTTTTGCAAGAAATGTTTGATGTTCTAAAACGCTTGGGGCGTGATTTTGAAATTGTGTTTATTAATGATGGCAGCCGTGATAAGACACTGGATGTTTTGATTGAAAAAGCCAAGGTACACGATGAAATACGTGTATTAAACCTTGCTCGAAATTTTGGTAAAGAAGCAGCTCTGACAGCGGGTATTGATTATGCTCAAGGCGAAGTGGTGGTGCCGATTGATGTGGATTTACAAGACCCGCCTGAACTTATTTTAGATTTTGTGCGTGAATATGAAGCTGGCTATGATGTGGTGGTCGGTAAGCGAGAAGACCGAACAACTGATACGGCTGCCAAGCGTTTAAGTGCTGAATTTTTCTATAAAATGCATAATAAAATATCGGATATTCAAATTCCACAAAATGTCGGTGATTACCGCTTGATGTCACGGCGTGTGGTTGAAGCAATGAAACAACTGCCTGAAACCCAACGTTTTATGAAAGGTATTTTTGCATGGCTTGGTTTTAAAACAGCAGTTGTAACTTACAAACGCGAAGAACGTGTTGCAGGTGAATCCAGTTTTAATGGCTGGAAGCTTTGGAACTTCGCCCTTGATGGCATCACCAGCTTTTCGACTGCTCCTTTACGCGTTTGGCTATATGTGGGCAGTGTGTTATCGCTGATTGCCTTTGTCTATGGCTCATGGATTATTCTGAAAACACTGATATTTGGTGCGGATAGTCCTGGTTATGCATCCATTATTACCATTGTCTTGTTTCTTGGTGGTATTCAACTGATGGGTATTGGTATTCTGGGTGAATATATTGGTCGGATTTACCTTGAATCCAAGCGTAGACCCATTTATATCGTGGAGCGTGAATATTAAGATACTGTTGCTGCAATTAAGCAGGTATGGCTTCTTTGGCATTATTGCGACATTGATTCACCTGTTGTCGGCATGGCTGTTCATGTATGGGGTGGGCGCATCGGTATTGCTTGCCAACAGTTGTGCTTTTTTAATCGCATTTATGTTTTCATATATTTTTCAGAGTAAATATGTGTTTCGGGCTAGTTTTGACTGGCAAAAGTTTATGCGCTTTTTTGCGGTGCAGAGTGGTGCATTTATGTTGGCTTATATGCTGTCCACATGGTTCCGACTGGACAATCAATATATACAAACACTGCTGATTGTGGCGGTGATTCCGTTGATATCGTTTGTAATTCACAAACTTTGGACATTTAAAGTAGTTTAAAGTCGAATAAAGGGTTGGATAAGGGAAAACTATGAAAGGTATGCAAGAGTACATGACAACGCGGCGTTTTTGGATGTTCTTGGCTATTTTGGTCTTGGTGCGGGTGTTTATGATGGTGGTTTTCCCACTCACAGACACCACTGAAGCACGTTATGCCAATATGGCACTGATTATGGCGATGAGTAATGATTGGATTACGCCGTATTTTGATGTGGGCATACCTTTTTGGGGTAAACCACCCTTATCATTTTGGGCTGCGGCATTGTCTTATGAAGTGTTTGGCGTGTTTGACTTTGTGCCGCGTATCCCTTCGCTGCTAGTTACACTGCTGACGGCATGGTTGATTTTCCGCTATTTGGTCACATTTTATGCCAAAGCCACAGCGTATTTGGGCGTGTTGGTCTATTTATCCATGGTGCTGGTGTTTGTATTGAGTGGTGCGGTTTTAACCGACCCTTTCCTCGTTTTTGCCAGCACATTAACCATGATTTCTTTTATCATGGTGATACGCAAACAAGAACATTATTGGAGTCACTTGTTTTTTGTTGGTATTGCTTTGGGTTTACTCACCAAAGGGCCATTAATTTTTGTTTTGGTCGGTGGTGCATTAAGCATGTGGTTGATGTGGGACATCAAACGATTTGTTTTATTGCGCGCTTTTTCTTGGTGGATTGGTATTGGCATTGTCTTGGTGTTAGCGCTGCCTTGGTATGTGCTGGCAGAATTAAAAACACCGGGTTTTATCGACTATTTCATTGTCGGCGAGCATTTTATGCGGTTTATTGATTCAGGCTGGAAGGGTGACTTATACGGCACAGCACACAAAGAACCCAAAGGTTTTATTTGGATCATGTGGCTGGGTGCAGCACTCCCTTTTTCGTTTATGATTTTGGCAATGTTGGGCAAACGTATGCTTAGCATATCTGGTTTGAAGCAGGTGTTGAAAACATTACGAGAGCAACAAGACTTCAATTATTTTGTGATGTGGTCGTTATTTACCATGATATTTTTCACGGTTTCAGCCAATGTTTTAGCGACATATATTTTACCATCGTTACCAGCCTTGGCTATTTTGTTGGCGATGTACTGGGCAAAGCAGGGCAACCAAATCAAGATAGGCACATGGCCTGTTACCAGTGTATTTGTACTGTTTACCCCCGTCATTTTCTTTGTTGCGGGCATATATTTTAGTCAACATGAAGAAAAATTACCCACAGAGAAAAATCTGATTGCTTATTATCAAACACATCAAGAAAATACACAGGGTATTTATTACATAAATAGTCGCCCATTTTCAGCACAATATTATTCAGCCAACCAAGCTGTTTTGGTGGAGCTGTCGCCACGCACTATGAAACATAGCCAAGTCATCACTTGGCAGCAGTTTATGCATACAGTGGTGGACACCATACCAACGTTTTATGTGGTGTTAGCCAAAGGTGAGCAAGGTAATATACCAAAAGCCATGCGTGAGAAGATGGGGCAGGTATTGTTTGAAAGTAAAAGGTATATGCTTTTTAAATATCAAACATCTTAAGATATTATAGTCTAGTCTTGTTTGCTCGCTGGGATATAGCTGGGTTCAAAAGATAATTGGCGGTAGGTTTTAAAACGTTCACGTGATGCTTGTTTTAAATCGTCATCCCAAGCATCAACAAAATCAACAATATGTGAGAAGTCTTGTAATTCAGGCGGGATTTCTAAGCCACCATTGATAAGTACAGTTGCTTGGTTATCACGGTTGATGTTTGTTGCCAATAAGATGGGTTGTTTAGCATTATTTTCCATATCATCTGTGGCAATAGCATGCGGTAGAAAAGCTTCAAAGTGGATGGTCCATAGTGTTTCATCCAGTTGCTGCATAAAATCATCATCTGGGCAAAGTACCAACACATGCGGTGTTAAACGATTTCGGCGCAGTAACAAGTTGGCAATACCCTTGATGCGGTCTGCATGCTCCAATAATTCAAAGTGAACTTTGGTTTCCATATGAGGGTTATCCACCTGCTATTTTGGCTTTAATACTTTGTTTTTCTAAGAGTTCTAACAACTTTTCTCTATGGTCACCTTGGATTTCGATGTTACCCTCTTTAATTGCGCCACCCGTACCCAATTGGGCTTTGAGTGTTTTTCCCAGCTTTTTGAGTGTTTCTTTATCCAAGTTTAAACCTGTGATGATAGACACCGATTTACCACCGCGGCCTTTGCTTTCGCGCATGATACGCACGCCCTGTTTGTTGGGGTTTTTAATAGGGGAGGGTGTTGCACCTTTTTTCTTTTTGTTTCGTTTGCCAGCTTTGGCAGAAGGCTGGGATGATTTGTTTATCATCCCATCTTCACTTGAATAGACCAACACCCTATCGTCAGACATTTAAACGGCAGCTAACCAGTCTTTATGTGCAGGGCTTCTGCCATGCACCACATCGAAGTATTTGGTTTGTAATACTTTGGTAATAGGGCCACGTGAGCCGCAACCAATGGTGCGCCTATCTAATTCACGAATGGGGGTTACTTCGGCAGCTGTGCCTGTAAAAAACGCTTCATCAGCGATATATACTTCATCGCGGGTGATACGTTTCTCAATGACTTTATAACCTTCTTCTTCTGCAAGCTGAATCACCGTTTTGCGGGTGATGCCATCGAGTGCGCTGGAAAGTTCTGGCGTGTAAATTACACCATCTTTGACCAAGAAGAAGTTTTCACCACTACCTTCTGCCACAAAACCATCCACATCCAGTAACAATGCTTCATCATAGCCATCTTTAAGCGCATCCGAGAGCGCGAGCATGGAGTTGATGTAGTTACCATTGGCTTTTGCTTTGCACATGGCGATATTCGGATGATGACGGGTGAAAGAAGATGTGCGAATGCGGATACCTTGCTCCAACGCATCTTTGCCCAAATATGCGCCCCAGTTCCAAGCAGCAACAATCACATGGGTTTTTAAACCATCAGCGCGCAAACCCATACCTTCCGAGCCATAAAATGCCATGGGACGCAAATATGCCGAGTCTAAGTTGTTTACTTTAACCGCATCAAGCTGGGCTTGATTGATCTCATCTTTGGAGTAAGGCATGTCCATGTTCATGATTTTTGCTGAGTTGAATAGGCGGTCTGTATGTTCTTGTAAACGGAAAATCGCTGTGCCTTCTTCAGCATGATAGGCGCGCACGCCTTCAAAAACACCCATACCATAATGCAAAGTGTGGGTAAGCACATGAATTTTGGCATCACGCCAATCGACCATCTTGCCATCAAACCAAATTTTTCCATCTCTATCTGCAAAGTTTAACATCTCTCTTTTTAATCCCTTTAAGCTATACGCTCATGTTCCCAAAGCACACGTTGTTCTAATGCGCGGGATAGCGTGTATTCATCCAAATATTCCAGTTCACCACCTTCGGGTACACCACGCGCAATACGTGAAACCTGAATGCCATGATGGGCATAACGGCGTGAAATAAAGTGGGCAGTGGCCTCACCATCCACCGTGGCACTGGTTGCCATAATTAATTCTTTGATATTACCGCCTGCAATGCGTTGATCCAAACTGTTAAAACGTAGCTTTTCTGGGCCAACGCCGTCCACAGGGCTAAGGCGACCATGCAGTACATGATAGCTGCCTTGAAAGTGGCCACGCTCCAACATCAATACATCTACGGGTTGTTCAACCACACATACAATCTCATGCTGACGTTTTACATTGTCGCAAACGGTGCAGTGATTGGCAGACGCAAAACCACCGCATGTATCACAAAACTTTACCTGTGTGTGTAAATGTTCTAATGATTGAGCCAGACTTTTTACGTCATTTTCTGATTGCTCAAGCATGTTCAAAGCAAGGCGCATGGCAGTTTTCGGACCAATGCCTTGGAATGCACTAAGCTGCTCCACCAAGCGTGCCAAAGGTTCTGGCATGCCAGCCAAATGATGCATTACAGTGAAAAACCTGGTGGTAGTGACATGCCACCCATCATATCTTTTTGTTTGGCTTTGGTGGTCTCTTCGATTTTACTCATGGCTGCATTCACAGCGGCAGCCACCAAGTCTTCAAGCAATGTTTTATCATCATCCGTCAAAAGACTGTCATCAATATTAATGCGTTTGACTTGATGATTACCCGAAACAGTAGCTTTGACCATGCCACCGCCTGATTCACCAGTCACTTCCATGTTTGCCAAGTCTTCTTGCATTTGTTTCATGCCATCTTGCATTTTTTTGGCTTGTTGCATCATTTTTGCGATGTTCATATCTATCTTTTCCTCGTACAGTTATTAAGCTTGTTGGATACCTGATAAGTACCATGTTGGGTCATCATTGTTCGGATTATGTTGGAAAATCCAAATTTCATTCACATCTGTATTTTCTGTTTCAACCACAACACCTGCCATATTCATCGTTTCTTCTTTAAGTTTGGCTTGGAAGTGAACAGCAACCCATTCAAGGTCAGACTCTACCCACATTTCAGCAATGTCGGCTTCAAGCATACCAATTTCAGTTATTGTTTTGTTATCACCAATACGTGCCATATCAGCAAGAATATGTTCAGTGACTTCAGGGGTACAAAATGAACGAATATCGTCTTCGTTTTTAGCATCCCAATCTTGTTGCATACGCACAAATATATCACGCGCCGCATTCACAAAATGTTCGGCATCAATATTGGGTTTATTGGTCGCTGATGCCGTTGTTTCACTGCCCATAAATGCATCGTTATTTTGTTGTTCTGGTGCATCATGACCAAAGCTTTGATTGTGGTGTCCTGCGTGGGCATATTCGGGCTCACGGCGAGCAGCTGCAGCACGGCGCATAAACCAGAAGATGGCAAAAGCAATGCCACCAAAGATTAAGATGTCCATAAAGTTGATGCCTTCAAAGCCACCACCAAAGAACATCGCGCCAAGCAAACCGCCCATAGCTAGACCACCTAAAATACCCATCATGCCACCAGCTCGAGAACCCGTTTTAGCGCCTTGTGCCGGGGCTGCTTTTTGTTGGTTGATACCTTGTTTGGGGGCAGATTTGGAGAAGCTTTTTTGTTTGCTGAATGATTTACCAAAGCTCATGCCGCCACCGAATCGTTTGGCATCGGCAGTTGTGCTTAGTCCTGTGACGCTGATGAATATAGCTAACATACTAAATATAAAAGTTTTTTTCATGTTTTTATGACCCTTGATTTGTTTTGTAAAACTGTAGTTGTGCAGCACCTGCATTAAACATTAGCTTGCGCAGCGGCTTATCCTTCACATCTTGTAAGCTTTGGGCAAGTAGTCGCAAGTCTTGGCAGTGCACTTCATAATGAATACGCACTTTTTTTTCTTCGCGAATGCCTGCACCAGCCTGCACCCTTGTCCATACTTTGCGTAAACCTTGAAGTTTGCACCGTTTAAAACATGCCTTTCGAATGTCTTCATGCAGCAGCCGAATATGACTGGCAATCACAGGGTGATTCACCGCGATTAACAACCCCAGCGAACCATCTGCCTGTGGTTCTATGGCAATGGGCTCACAGCGCTCTGCCAGCATGCTGCCCACAATGTCATGCCAATGTCTGCGCAGTAAAGCGATGCTGCTCAAACGTTGCATATGTTCAGGGTTGAGCACCTTGCTCAAGTTTAACTTGAGTGGATTAAGCTGGGAGGGTTTGCGCGTTCTGCGGTGGGTTGCCATGTGTTTATATCAATACGCTTAGAAAGGCAGCTTTTTGCCGCCCAGGATATGTGCATGCAAATGAAACACCTCTTGTCCGCCACCTTCGCGTACATTAATGACCACGCGGTAACCTGCTTCAAGCTTGAGTACATTATTCGCCACATGATTTACCTTGATCATGAATTCCCCCAACATGGCAGGGTCTTGAGCATCGGCAAGGGTAGGGATGTGTGTCTTAGGAATCACCAATACATGAACGGGTGCTTTGGGATGAATGTCTTTGAAGGCATATACGCCATCATCTTCGTACACTTTATCTGAAGGGATAGTTTCTTCGATGATTTTACAAAATAAACAATCACTCATGGGGTTCTCTCCTTGGATGTGTTGCGTTTGAAAGTAGGCTTGTAGCTTAGCAAAGCACTTGTGATAAGCAATCGCATGAAATGAACACCTCAAAATTAAAATACTATTTAGGGCTAAATTAAGACGCATAGTTTGCGATAGTTATATGTATGACGAGCTGACGAATAGTAATTAATTTTCAAGGATGTACGTGATGAGTGAATATCAATTGAGTATAGATGATGACGTTTATGGACCTTACCACTCCGAAGAGCAGGCGCAATTTGCAGCGTATGTATTTATTTCAAAACACCCTGATATGCAGGAGCAATGTGTGGTGCAACCGATTCACTCAAGTTTGGCGTATGCTTGTTTATTTGAACCGCAGTTATTGCATTAATCGTGTTTGTATATCAACTGGTAAACCTTGCTGAATCATTTTTTCTTTACTGAGTTTGGGTTGTTTTTTAAGCCAAAATTCTAATTTAAGGGCTTGAGATTGATTGCCAACCTCTTGTGAGTAAACCAATTCAAGTGGTGCTTTGCCGCGTAAAAACTTGGCACCTTTGCCCGCTTGATGTTCGCCAAACCTTCGCGTCACATCAGTGGTGATGCCAGTGTAGAGTACATCGCCTTTGCAGCGAATCATATATAGATACCAGATTGTTTCAGTCATTTATGAACCACGATACCCGCAAGGGGCAGGCTTCTTGGCTTTGCCAATTCATCACAGAACACGAAGAAATACATTGTCATTTCGACCAAGTGGAAGGCGTGGAGAAACATTAGGCAACATCAACCACTTCAAAACAACGTATTTTTCCAGTGATTTTAAGTTCAAACGTTTCACCCACGGCTTTATCCATCAAACTTTTACCCAATGGTGCTTGCGGGGTAATCACAGTGATGATGTTATCATCATATTTTACTTTTAAACCACCAGCATCACCTGCCAAAAGTAAGGTTTGGTTTTGCCCTTGTTCATCTTCTAAGTTGATTAAGGATACAAGCTCGGCTTTTGTTGAGGTTTGTGGCGTTAGCTGCTTGAAATAAGCAAGCGCACGTTGTAATTCCAACAAACGTTCACCTTGCCCTTTGGCAAGGTACGATGCTTCTGTACCCATAGTTTCATATTTGGATGAACCCAAACAATCTTTATGCGTAGCCGTATCCCGCGCCACGTCCACGGCCTGCTGTGCCACGCTGATATTGGCTTCAAGCTGGGTGATGATAAGATTTATAATGTCTTGTTTATTCATTGTTTTGGGTTGCAAAGTTTTATAGTGAACAACACCCCGTCACGTTGTGACACCCCTCTAGCCAGAGGGGAATAGTTCCCCTTCTGTATGAAGGGGTGGCAGCCAAGCTGACGGGGTAGAGCTTGTTTATTGACGGGTTAATGTATTTGTGTCCGTATGCTCAAAGGTTTTGCTGTAAATATCCAGCATAATGGTTTGGTCGTATTGTAGTGTATCGCCTTGGATGGTAAATGTTTGCGTAAAGGCTGTGGTTTTGGCTTTTTTCTGCATAAATGATGATTGGGCAATGCCACCATCAAAGCCAGTGTCTTCACCAGAGACTTCAATCACAGTC
>JAUZQX010000170.1 GCA_030950765.1 Ghiorsea sp. | reverse complement strand
CCTAAAACAGCCAGACTTGGCATGAATCTTGTGTAAGTTTTGTATAAATGTATTGTTAATTATTCATATCTTATAAAGGTTTCTTAAAAACAAGGAGGTAATCATGCTCATTCGTGACATTATGATTTCACCAGCATTATCTATCCCACCGAATACGCCGTTAAATCAAGTCGCCGATATCATGGCTGAGAAACGAATTGGTTTTATTATTATTGCTGAAGATAACCGTGCTATAGGTGTTCTTTCTGAAGGTAATATGGTGCACTTTGCTGCCTCTGGTGTTGATTTAAAAAGTCAAACTGCTGCTGAACATATGACTTCGCCTGTATTCTCCGTACCTATTGATGCCAATGCCTTTTATGCTTATGATGAATTGATTGCACGCAAAATGCGTCATCTTGTGGTTGAAGATGAACATGGTTTTTTAGCTGGCGTTGTCACCATGTCCTGTTTTATTGCCAACTTGGGTGTGGAACATTTTACAGATTTACAAACCGTAGCTGAAATTATTCAACCCATACACGCAACCGTTACACCTGACACCCCCATTGTTGAAGCTGCTCAGCTTATGGCAAAACATAAACATGCTTTAATTGCTTTAGAAGATGGGAAACCTGTAGGTTTATTGTCCTCTCGAGGCATTACAAGATTATGCCAAGCGGGTAAAGACCTTAGTAACGTCTGTGTGCGCGACATGATGATTGCACCCAATACCATCAATCGTAAAGCATTTGTACCCGAAGCTTCAGTTGTAATGAAAGCTAACCGCACCCGCCACTTGATTGTTGTTGGTGATCAAGGTGAGTTTGCAGGTTTATTAACCATCAGTGATGTTGCTTATAGTATGGAGGGTAAATATGTAGAATTTATGCGCTCTGTCATGCGCGATATGGAACATGACCTCATCACGACCAGCAGACACCACAAAGCATTGTTTGAACGCAACCCCAATGCCGTATTTTCACTTGATACCGAAGGTATAATCACCAACGTAAACCCCGCTTGTATTTTATTAACAGGGCATGGTAGCGACTACCTCGTTGGTAAAAGCTTAGACACCTTTATCGACCCTGACATTAAAGAAGAAGCGCATATCAGCTTTCTCTCTGCCAAGGCGGGCAATGCAGAAAGTCAGCACCTACGTTTAATCAGCGGTGATGGCAGTATTATTTATGTCTTTATGACTTTTGTACCCGTACAAGTCGACGGCGTACCCCAAGCCATTTATGCTGTTGCTTATGATATTACCGAGCGTATTTTAGCTGAACAACGTTTATATCGCTTATCCCAAGCATTACAACAAGCTGGCGAACCCATCGCTATTACCGATGCTTACGGTGTGATTGAGTTTAGCAATCGCAAAATGGACCAATTGTTTGGTTATGCTGAAAGTGAGTTGATTAGCCAACATTTAGCCAAGCTCGAGTGTCACACATTACCTGAACAACCCACCTATAAAGACACTGTTTGGCAAGTTTTAGAACAAGGTTTACCTTATAAGGGTGAATTTTTGCATCAACACAAAGATGGCGAAGTATTAGACCTTAAAGTCTCGTGTGCCCCTGTGCATGTGCCTGGCGCTGAAAAAACCGCTTATTATATCATTATCTTTGAAGATATGCGTGAACGAAGACGGGCTGAAAAAAATGCAATGCAATCACAAAAGCTTGAAACCATTGGTACTTTAGCTGGCGGCATTGCGCATGATTTTAACAATTACCTCGCAGCAGTTAGCGGCTCTTTATACATGCTTAAACATGAAATAAACCACCTACCTAATGCTTGCGAACGCCTAAGCAAACTCGAAAGGTTAACAGATAGAGCGGCATCCCTAGTCTCTCAACTGCTCACCTATGCGAGAAAAGACAGCAGCAGTAATGAGTTTATCTCCATGTCTGAATTGGTACATGAAACCAAGGAATTGGTACATACACTGATACCCAAAGGCATAGAATTGCAATGGAAGGTTGCCAAACATATTTCCATTATGGGCAACACTACCCAAATTCAACAAGTGTTACTCAATCTGGTCACCAATGCGAAAGATGCCGTTGCCAATAAAAGTGAACCCATCATCAGCATCAACCTCAAATCATATACTCCCAATGCCAATGATGCGAAAAACCTTCATTTAGATGAACAGCAAAAATATGCCGCATTAAGTGTATCAGACAATGGCTGCGGTATCGATGATACCCATAGAGCAGAGATATTTGACCCTTTTTTCACCACCAAAAGCATACATGAAGGCACGGGCATGGGTTTAGCCATGACTTACGGAGCTATTCAAAGCCATCACGGGGTGATTGATGTTGAAAGCAAACTTGGTCAAGGCAGTACATTCAACGTTTATTTACCCCTTGCCTCTGACCCTAAAGTAAATAACGTTGACAAAGAAAGTGATAAACCACTGATTCTCTTTGCCGATGATGATGAAATGGTTCACGAAATAGGTATCGAAATCATTGAATCATTAGGTTATCGCGTGCAAGCAGCATTTAACGGCGAGGATGCACTCAATCTTTTCCAACAAGATCCTGATAGTTTTTCGGCAGCCGTGTTGGATGTGATGATGCCAAGAATGGGGGGTGTAGATACAGCGAAAAAGATACGTCAGATTACACCCAACTTTCCCATCTTATTTTTAACTGGTTATGATAAAGAGCTCATATCTACTCAAGTTTTAGCTGAGCCCAATATCAGCATGCATAAAAAACCTTGGAAGGTTGAAGATGTAGAACCCACCCTGCGGCAATTGATAACACAAACAGTTTAACATCAACAATCACCATGCAAAGTTACATGTGTTTATAACAATATTTGTAGTTGTAACAGCTCGGTTTCATTAAACACTTGAATGTGGTGCGCTGTTAACAAACGCGCCGTTATACCTTGACCTCGCACTTTTGTTTTTGAGAAACTACCATCATTAATAAGACTGTTACCACATGATGGGCTGCCCTGCTTTAATATAGCATATTGAATTTGGTATTGGTGGCACAATGCCAGCGCTTTCTCTGCACCCATACGAAAAGCTTGGCTAACATCTTCACCAGCTTGGGTAACAACCTTATCATCAACAATTTCTGCTGCAGGTCTTGGCACAGGCAGACCACCTGACACTTCAGGACACAACGACAATAACAAACCTTCTTGCTGCCACTGCTGCAACAGTATGGCAGACTTTTTATTCAGGTGATGACCACAGTCACCACCATCATAACGCACAGCCTCACCCAACAGACATGCGCTCACCAATATTTTAGGTTGCTGGGTGATATTATGCTTTACCGCTTGAAACCAACACCTTAGCTGGGCGAATTAAACGACCATTTAAAGTATAACCCGCCACATGCTGGGCAATGACCGTATCTTCTGCTTCATCCGATGGCATTTTCGATAATGCTTCATGATAATGTGGGTCAAATGTTTGCCCAACAGCATCAATGCGCTCCAATTCAAACTTGCTGGCAACTTTATGCCAAGAGTCCAAGGTTAAACTTACACCTTCGCGCACAGCTTTTTCATTGCCTTCTTCTGTTTCAACAGCCCGCTCCAGATTGTCCACTACATCCAACAATGCCACTGCAAATTTCTCAACAGCAAATTTTCGTGCATCAGCAACTTCACGTTGGGTGCGTTTACGTAAATTTTCCATATCTGCATGTTGACGCAATAGTTTATCTTTTAAATCTGTCACTTCTTGCTGGGCAGCTTCTAGTGGATCAACTTCGTTGTCTTGTTCTTCCTGAACCACCTCGGCTTCTAACTGTTCCTCAGTTTGGCTCTCCTCATCAGCACCAGCTTGTACGGCTTCTTGTTCTACTTCATCAATGGTTGCTTTCTTTTTCTTGCTCAACGCAATCTCCTCAAACGAATCGATATAATCTTATTACACACTTCATAGGTATTCTTCACGCAAGTTTCAAGGTTTCATATTCTATTTTCTTGGTAAATAAGCCAAGGGGTCAACTGCCGTTTCACCACGACGAACTTCAAAGTGCAAATGCGCACCCGTTGCTCGTCCAGAGGACCCAACATTGGCAATATGCTGCCCTGCTTTCACCTCTTGCCCTGAAACCACCAAGTTCTTCTTGTTATGTGCGTAAGCTGTAAACATATCTGAACTATGACGAATGATAATCAAATTCCCATAACCTGAAAGCCTAGAATCTGCATATACCACTTTACCTGCCGCTGCGGCAAACACATGCGTACCTGCTATGGCTGCAATATCAATCCCATCATGCATACGGTTTTTTCTAGGTCCAAACTTGCTGCTTAAGCGCCCTTGCACTGGCCATTGAAGCTTAATTCGACTATGACTGGCTTTGGGATACGTTTTATGGGGTACATTGGTCTTAGGCTTAGGTCTTTTTGACGCGGTTTTTATTGTTTTCTTCTTATGTTTTTTGGCTACTGAACCATTGGTATACAAACGTTGACCCACAAAAATAGTATACGGTTTACGAATACCATTCATGCTGGCTAAATGATGGAAGTCAACGCCTAACTTTCGTCCAATGCTATACAATGTATCACCGTACTGCACAACATACGCCGAACGATTCGAAGCTATAGGTCTTTTTTGGTCTTCATGCTGAATGCCGCGTGGATAATAGTCATAACGTGAGCAACTGAATATCAATATACTCATGCACACAAGCAGCAATACATGAAGCTTAGCCAAAAATATTAACCCAGCGCCCAAATGACAACAAAACCTGCCACAACCAACAGTGTAATGAGAATTGTCATCAACTCGAAGTGTTTTTCAACAAAGGTTCGCAATCTATCACCACCCCAGCGTAAAATGGCGGCTTCAAGGAAAAACCTTGCCCCACGCGATACCAAGGCTGCCAAAATAAAGGGGATAAACGCTAAGCCAAATGCACCAGCGGCAATGGTAATCACTTTAAAAGGAATAGGTGAAAAACCAGCAATCAATACAATCGCCACACCATATACAGCAAACCAGTCTTCAGCTTTGATGTATTGTGAAGTGAGCCCATAAAACTCAATAATAGGCTGACCAACACTTGCCAACAAAAGGAAACCAATCCCGTAACCAACCGCTGCACCAAGGGTTGAACCTGCGGTGGTAATAGCAGCAAACCTTAATGCGGATTGCGGTTTACCCAAGGCTAAGGCAATCAATAAGATATCGGGTGGAATAGGAAATATACTGGATTCAATCAGCGCAATAAAAAACAATGCATATTTAGCGGACGGGTGATCAACCCATGACAATGTCCAATGGTATAGACGGCGCAACCAAGATAGTTTTTTGACTTGTTCTTCCATCAGTTTACACCAGCAAGCAATGGTACAAATGTACAATCATCAAAATATTCTTCATCCACCTTATTTTTTAACTTTTGCCTACGTACCAAGCGGTGTGACTTTCCACTACCCTCTGGCATAAGTAGAATACCACCTTCAGCCACCTGCTCCAGCCATAAGTCAGAAGCAAAACCACCTGCAGTTACAATAATAGCATCAAAAGGTGCATAGTCTTCCCAACCCAATAAACCATCACCGCAACGTAACATTACATTTGTATACCTAGCCTTACGCAAGTTGTTTTTGGCTAATGTATGCAATGATGCAATACGTTCGATACTGTACACACGTTTACAAAGGCAAGATAACACCGCCGTTTGATAACCACAGCCCGTACCAATCTCAAGCACACGTTCATGCCCCTTTAAATCAAGCAATTCCGTCATTTTAGCAACCATATAAGGCTGAGAAATGGTCTGTCCTTCACCAATCGGCAACGATTTATCCTTATATGCATGCAGCCGCAAAGCTTCGCCCGCAAAGAGATGGCGTTGCACTTGCAGCATCGCTGCAATCACCCGTGGCGACTGCACACCTCGTGCAATAATCTGCTCATCAACCATACGCTTACGCGGTCTATCATAACTTTGTTGTAACGGCACACTCGCCAGTCTATTCATGCCTAGCCTAAAACCTCTCTCATCATCAAAGCGCAAGTTAACAATACCAACAACTTATGCAACTTATGTGCACGGTTTAGGAAATCTTACTTGAACCAAACCTTGCTTATGTTTACCGTGCTGTCTTAAAAGCAAACACGATGTTATTTCTCAGGAGAGCCTGATATGAGCCAGTTTTGGAGTGAATCCGTTCACAAATTAAAGCCTTACATTCCTGGTGAACAACCCAAGACTTCCAATCTCACCAAACTCAATACCAATGAAAACCCATACCCTCCATCACCCAAAGCCTTGGCTGCTATCCAAGCCGCCGCTGATGAAAGTCTCAAGCTATATCCCGACCCCAACAGTGATATACTCAAACAAAGCATTGCTGATTATTACAGCCTAGACACCGCACAAGTTTTTGTTGGCAATGGCTCTGATGAGGTACTTGCCCATACTTTTCAAGCACTCTTAAAACATGACAAACCCTTATTGTTCCCCGATATTACTTACAGTTTTTACCCTGTATATTGCGGTCTTTATGATATAAACTACAAAACCATCCCATTAAACGATGCTTTTGCTATTGAAGTTGATGATTATAACCAAGAAAATGGTGCAATTATTTTCCCCAACCCCAATGCCCCTACAGGTATTGGTTTGGATTTAACCAGCATTGAAACTTTGTTACAACACAACCCCAACAGTGTGGTTGTCATTGATGAAGCCTATATCGATTTTGGCGGTAAGTCTGCGGTTCCCCTTATTCACCAATATTCCAATCTATTGGTGGTGCAAACCATCTCCAAATCGCGCGCACTCGCTGGTTTACGTGTAGGTTTTGCTATGGGACATCCCGATTTGATTCAAGGTTTAATTCGGGTCAAAGATAGCTTTAATTCATACCCGCTTGATAGACTCGCCACCTTGGGTGCTGCTGCAGCCATGGATGATAAAGTATATTTTGATAATATTTGCCAGCGTATTATTACCAGTCGAGACACATTATATGTCGATATGCAAGCTCTTGGTTTTCATGTTCTTCCCTCACAAGCCAATTTCATATTTGTAACCCACCCTAACCATGATGCCAAAACACTTGCCCTATCTTTACGTCAACAAGGCATCATTGTTCGCCATTTTGAAGCAACCCGAATCAACATGTACCTACGCATCAGCATTGGTACAGCACAAGCATGTGAGAAACTAATCAAAGCACTAAAAAACATCCTTATTTGAGACCTTTATCACAGCCTAACCTCAATTAAAAACACTAAAATTGTATTTTATGAAAGCATCGCTACAATGCGTCGCGCTTTGGTCATGTACATGGTGTGAAAACGTCGTGATAGATAAAAGAAATAGGCATCATTAATAAGTTCAAAGGGGACGCATATGGCTTTAACAAAAAAAGAAATTGCCGCATTTGAAGAACAGTTATCCGCATGGAAAGCAGAGCTCGAAGAGTCACAAAATGACACCATGCAGCAGATGCATGAGCAAGAAACCACAGCTTTTCCAGACCCAGCCGACCAAGCAGCTGCAGAAACCGACCTAAACTTTGATATTCGTATTAAAAGTCGCGAATTAAAACTTATCCACAAAATTGAAGAGACACTTTACCGCTTACGCGAGGGTGACTTTGGCTCTTGTGATGGTTGCGGCGGTGATATCAGCGTCAAACGTTTACAAGCACGCCCTGTGACCACGCTTTGCATCGATTGCAAAACTGAGCAAGAGCAAGCTGAAAAAACACGTATTGATTAATATTTAAAATGCATCAACAAAAAGGGAGCCTATAATGGCTCCCTTTTTTATGTTTCAAATTATTTTAAGCTACTTTTGTGTACCAATCGCAGCACGAACGGCTGTTAAAAACTCATCCACATCTTTAAATTCGCGATAAACCGATGAAAAACGTACATAAGCCACACCATCAAGGTTGCGCAATTGCTCCATCACAAAATCACCAATGGTTTCCGCAGAAATCTCATTTTCATTCGATTCCTGAACTGCTTTAAGCACGCTATGCACCGATTTTTCCAAATCATCAGCCGAAACAGGACGTTTTTCCAATGATTTTTGCATACCATCGCGAACCTTCTCAATATTAAAAGCAACACGTGTTCCGTCTTTTTTAATCACCAAAGGTAAACGTAACTCAGCCCGCTCAAAACTTGAAAAACGTTTGCCACATTCATCACAATGGCGACGGCGGCGAACCGCCGAACCATCTTCAACCACACGCGAGTCTACAACCCGCGTATCGTCATGTGTACAAAAGGGGCAATGCAACGCTTAATCCTTATAAATAGGGAACTTATCAGTCAAAGCTTTCACTTCATTGAATACTTCCACATGAATAGCTGCATCTTCTGGTGCAGCCAATACTTTAAGAATCATCGCGCCAATTTGTTCAGCTTCAGCTTCTTTCATGCCACGAGCCGTAATCACAGATGCGCCCAAACGAATGCCTGAAGTGACAAATGGTGATTCAGGGTCAAACGGAATCGTATTTTTATTGGTCGTAATACCAGCAGCTTCCAAAGCTTCTTCAGCAATCTTGCCCGTAATACCTTGGTTACGCACATCAACACGGAACATGTGGCAGTCTGTACCACCTGAAACCACACGTAAACCACCTGCAACAAGTGTTTTTGCCATAGCACGTGCATTAGAGATGACTTGTTTTTGATCCGTTTTAAACTGCGCACCCAAAGCTTCACCAAATGCCACCGCTTTAGCAGCAATCACATGCATCAAAGGGCCACCTTGAATACCTGGGAAAATGCGTGAGTTTACCTTTTTCGCCAAATCATCATCATCGGTTAAAATCATGCCGCCCCGAGGGCCGCGCAATGTTTTGTGTGTCGTAGTCGTAATCACATGTGCATGCCCTACAGGCGATGGGTAAACACCCGCAGCAATCAAACCTGCATAATGTGCCATATCAACAAAAAGAATTGCGCCTATAGAGTCGGCAATTTCACGCATACGTTTGAAATCAATTTCACGTTCATAAGCTGATGCACCACCAATAATCATTTTCGGTTTGTGAATTTCGGCTAGCTTTTGCATCACATCATAATCAATGCGTTCTGTGCCTTCTTCCACACCATAAGCCACCACATTGTACAAACGTCCAGAAAAGTTCACAGGCGAGCCGTGAGTCAAGTGTCCACCGTGCGACAAGTCCATACCCATGATGGTATCACCAGGGTTCAGCACAGCCATATACACTGCCATATTGGCTTGTGAGCCTGAATGCGGCTGCACATTGGCATGTTTCACACCAAAGATTTCTTTAGCACGGGCTTGCGCCAAGGCTTCTACCTTATCCACATACTCACAACCACCATAATAACGACGCGAAGGATAACCTTCGGCATACTTATTGGTCATCACAGAGCCTTGGGCTTGCATCACAGCTTTAGACACAATGTTTTCACTGGCAATTAGCTCTAGTGTGTGTTGTTGGCGACCCAACTCATCTTTAATGGCTTGCACCACTACTTCATCATCTAAATCTGCTTGGAAAAAATCTTCACGTGTTGTCATGAAATCGTATACTCCGTTGGTTTTTCAAAATCAAAAATTCTAAAATCTACGTATTAACAAATTGTTAAAAATATAAAAACAAATAAGGGCTCACATAGGAGCCCTTATTAGAAATCATTATTAAGCTATTTTCAAGCTTGGTGAAAACTCAGTTGAAACCACGTTCGCGAATACGAGCAGCTTTACCGCGTAATTCACGTAAGTAATAAAGCTTAGCGCGACGAACGCGACCTTGGCGTTTCACTTCAATGCTTTCAAGCATCGGTGAATGAAGCGGGAACACACGCTCAACACCAACATTACTAGAAATTTTACGCACTGTAAAACTGCTTGAAATACCTTTGTTATGGCGAGCAATCACTACGCCTTCATAAGCCTGAATGCGTTCACGTTTTTCAACTTTACCGCCTTTAAGGTCTTTAAAATCAACCACACGAACGTTTACGCGAACAGTATCGCCTTCACGGAAATCTGGAATATCACTACGAATTTGGTCTTTTGTTACATCATCTAAAGCACGCATTTTGCTTATCCTCCAAAATCATCGGAACAGCCTATCAAGGTAAATTGCTAAGGCTGCTCTCACAGAAAGGTGGCGCACCTTACCGATACCTTCAATAGAATACAACCACCCATTTTCATCTGGCATATTTCCAACATCCAAACCATGCCCAGTACCAAAAACAAGCAAGTGTTGCCCTTCCTTCTCTCTCAGTTCATGCGGCTGAATCAAAGCACCACCTTCTGGCGGTGTAGCCGAAGTGTACCAAAGCTGATAATCAGCATCTTGCAACACCTCCTCTAACGTCGATACCACTTTAATTTGTGAAAGCACATCTCGCCTACCTTGATTAAGCTCGCCTCGTTTACTTGTTGTCCAGTGCCCTTGAATATCCTTCACAAACTGCTGCATACCTTCTGCTGGGTGCACAATATACACAGGCGACACATCATAAAACCCACACGTACGCGCAAAATCATGTACATCAATGGATGACACAGATGTAGCCGAACTCTCCCCTGCTTTATTCAACACTGGCGCATGCACAAGTGCTACAGCAATGTTTTTATGAGAAACACTACACCCTTTTTTTTCCGTAGATTTATGCAAAGGGTCAGGAGTCTTCACTAGTTTTCCAGGCTTCAATTTTCCCCAAGACTTTAGCACAGGTCGCGGTCACTACACTTAGATTCTCCACCAATACCAATGGCGAATTGGCACATTGGCTGCGACAATCCCCCATGATGATTGAGTATCCCAAAGCCTCTAACTCTTTGGCAAGCTCACGACTTCCTTTATCGCTGCAATCAGGGCCAAAACATACTTCAATTTTAAGTTGTGCTTTATTCATAGCCGAAGTTTCGCAGTATTTTCTGTCATGTCGAGGCACCTGTCATTCCCGTGAAGACGGGAATCCACGGAAGTAAACACTCACCTGTCTCAACTCTTAAATTTATCTCTTTTTTAATCAACACCTTACTATCAAAGGGCTCTGATTATTTTACTTAGGAAGTCATGGGGTACATCAAGCCTATATAAAAGCTTGTTTCCCTTATTTGTTCATCTTTGATATTTTGGAGCCTTCGAATGTAAGATTATACATCAAACCTTTATTAGAAAAGATAAAACCAATGATAGGGTCTTTCAGTGTATCGCTGTCGATATTACCACCAACGCCTACCGTCACCAAAGCTACGCTACCATCCACCCCTGCTTTCCACCCTTCACTTGATTTGAATTTCTTCAGTGCCTCACGTGTCATAAACATAATAATTTGAGATTTTATTTGCGCACCAATTTGAAAACCTATTGAGGCAGCTGCTGTACTATAATAACCTGTAGTTTTACCACGCTCCATCATAACACCTTCGCCATACTCGCCACCGATGCCAAAACCAGCTTTGAATACCTCTGGAAATACCAACATACCGTATGCCTTCTTGCTCAGCTCCCTCCCCGATGCCACTTGTTTATAAAATGCTGTTATTGCAGCTTTTGCCTTGGCATTTATTTCCGCTTTGCTCGCTGCATGCGCCGTAGGAGCCACCAGCATCATGACTAGGAAAAGCAGAAGCACGCTTTTAAATCCTTTACTAACAAACATAATAACCTCCAAACATTCTGTTATAAAAACGCAATCATGATACCAGCTTAGCACCTTTGCATGACACATGCCAAACTTCTTCTTATTTAGATAAGCTAACCCTTTAATGTGAAACACTGGTTTTTCGGCGTAATTTAACTGTTTTATTAGTTTACTGCTAAAAATTATAATCGAACGCACCAAATGCTAAAGAAAAACTTGTAGCTCGCTCATTTTTTGAATTTGATAGTCCGCTTGAAAATCAAAGTCATCAGGCTCATGTTTATAATGTACCGTTTTCATGCCCAAAACATGAGCTGCTGCTAAGTTTTCAAGGCGGTCATCAATAAACATGATTTCATCTGCGTCCAACTGACTTTGTACAAGCAGTCGTTCATAAATAGCTGGGTTCGGTTTTTGACAACCTTCTTTGCCACTAATGATAATAGGCGAAAATGTTTGTTCAAATTGAAATTTAGTAATAAGTGTATCAGCCCAGTCTTTGCCCAAGTTGGAGAGGATTGCCAATCGATATTTACCTGACAATACCTGCAACACTTTCGGTAGCTCTGCATTCAAAAAAAATGTATGCAAAAAGTCTTGGCGTAGTTGCTTATATTCAGGCTGACCAATGCCTTGCCAAAATGTTTCTTCGCTGATTTCACCGCGTGTATAAGGATTATAAAAGGATTTCACCATGGTTAGAGATGTGCCTTGCGGCAATAGTGGCATCAATGCGTTAGACACCATATGCCCTTCCGTAATCACTACACCAAACAAGTCAAACGCAACCATTTTTATCATTGTGACAGCTTAATAATGAGAACATATTTGAACAAGCTAAGTTTTTTACCAACATGCTTTTACAAGTTGAAATAATGCCACCTTGCCTTTAAAGCTGTTTAATCACAATAAGTATTTTCCACCACAAAATAGCGCCGCCCATTGAGATACAGGGTATCATCACTATACGACAAGTCATATTTTTCCACATCGCCATTACCATAACGTAACACCAAAGTCTCACCTTTAACCTGCCATTTCCCGCTATTACTCCCCTGCGAAGCAGCAGAAAAACTAGCCCCTACATCAACAGCGCCACCCTCACCGCTATAATGAAACTTTTGGTCGCTACACAGCCAAAAGTGCCACTTATTGCGATAATAAGCCGTGGTTTTCATGTATAATAGATGTTTTCCCTGCATAAACAATGCCCATTCCGAAGCATCTGATTGTTTTTTCGGCTGAGTTTCGGCTGTTTGTGTTTGCCTAGGCTGTGCTAATGGCTGAGTTTGTTTTGGCTGAACAGACTCTTGTTGCTGCGTGACTTGTGTTTGATAAATATGCCAAGTCGGATAGTTGTACACCCAAAAACCCGCCGAAGTGTCTTGTCCACACCACACACCCCCTGCATAATAACCATAATCATTGTATTGCCCATAAGTGGCAACATCCGCAGGGCAATCCACCGTCTGAATCAAGTCCGTATAAGCACCAAAAGCAGAACACTGCGGCACATGTGCCATAGCAGGGCGAAAACAACAAAAAGTAATGAATACAACAGCCATTAAACGCATAAAAAAATCTCCCTGCTCTATACAGTTTAGATCATTAGCATCAAATTGAAAGTTTAACTACGCGCCACACCCTTGTACCTGCTCAATTTTCGCCAACACTTTCGCACACGTCGCCGTGACCACACCTTGATTCTCCACCAATACCAGCGGTGCATTGGCACATTGGCTGCGGCAATCGCCCATCACAATGGTATGTCCCAAAGCTCGAAGCTCTTTGGCAAGCTCAGGGCCGCCTTTATCACCACATTCAGGACCAAAACATACTTCAATTTCAGGTTGTTCTTTATTCATAACCGAAGTTTCGCAGTATTTTTTGTCATGTCGAGTACACCTGTCATTTCAATCCCATCTATCATATCGAGCGTAG
>JAUZQX010000017.1 GCA_030950765.1 Ghiorsea sp. | reverse complement strand
TTCGACTTTAGACGTCGCTGCCGCTGATGCTTTTGCTACTGAAACAGTCACCTTTACTTCACAATCACCTGATGCCAAAAGCTTGACAGGATCCACTGCATTACGGATAAGACCAGCTGCATACAAAGCCGCAGCATCAACACTTGAGCCTGCTTCAAAAGCATTCAATTGACCAACATTCACCAATTGAAATGTATTTCTAGAAAGTGGTGTGAAACCACGCTTAGGAAGACGGCGAATCAAAGACATTTGACCACCTTCAAAACCACGCATTACACTACCACCAGAACGTGATTTCTGACCTTTGTGACCACGGCCACCAGTTTTACCATGGCCAGTCCCAATACCGCAACCTAGACGTTTACGGTCACGACGTTCACCTGCATTTGCTTGAATATTATTTAATTTCATGTTCGTCCCCGAATCCTTTTCTTAAGACTCTTGAACTTCAACAACAAGGTGGCGTACTTTATTTAGCATGCCACGCGTTGAAGCAGTGTCTTCAAGCTCTACCACTTGATGCATACGACGAAAGCCAAGCCCACGAAGCGTTGCATTTTGATCTTTAGGGTATCCAATACCACTTTTGATCTGACGAATTTTAAAAGTTTTCTTAGCCATTATATTCTACCCTCTGACTTAAGAAGCTTTGCCGCGGCGAGCCGCAACTTGTTCTGGACTTTCAAGACCTTGCAAACCATTCACTGTTGCACGAACAACATTGATTGGGTTACGAGAACCATGAGCTTTAGTCAAAATATCACGGATACCAACCGCTTCAATGACTGCACGAACTGCAGCACCAGCAATTACACCAGTACCTTCCGTAGCAGGCTTTAACATCACACGGGACGCATCTTGGCGACCTGTTGTTTGGTAATGAATACTACCATCTTTACGCGGCACAAAAATCAAAGACTTGCGTGCAATTTCATTTGCTTTACGAATCGCTTCTGGAACTTCCTTAGCTTTAGCATAACCAAAACCAACATGCCCATCACCATCACCAACAACCATCAAAGCTGCGAAACCAAAACGGCGACCACCAGCCACAACTTTAGCAACGCGGTTAATGTGAACGAGCTTTTCAGTTAGCTCAAGTTCTTCTGCATTAATCATTCAAAATCTCCTAGAACTTCAAGCCAGCAGCGCGAGCTGCTTCAGCCAAGGCCTGCACACGACCATGATAAGGATACGATCCACGATCAAAGGCCAAATTCGACAATTTTTTCTCTACCGCACGTTCTGCCAATAGTTTGCCAACAGCTTCTGCACCTTCACGACCACCGCCGTTTTTGATGCTTTCATCCAAGCTTGATGCTGAAACTAGTGTTGCACCTGCTGCATCATCAATAATTTGTGCATAAATATTTCTCGAAGAACGAAAAATACTGATGCGCAAACGACCAGATGCTTTTACTTTAGCACGTACGCGTCGTTGACGACGTATTGCTGCATTGTTTTCATAACGTTTTACTGCCACTTTGAAACGTCTCCTATCCTATCAAGCCTGATTAAGCCCGTTTACCTTCTTTCATTGCAACATGTTCACCTGTATAACGTACACCTTTACCTTTATAAGGCTCTGGTGGACGGAAAGCGCGAATTTCTGATGCAACCTGACCAACTTTCTGTTTATCAAAACCAGAAATAATAATATTTGATTTCTCAACCTTAGCTTCAATACCTTCCGGAATTGGATAAAGGACAGGGTGTGAAAAACCCAAAGACAAATCAAGGTTTTTACCCTGAAGTTTTGCACGATAACCAACACCGCGAAGCTCTAATGTCTTCTCAAAACCTTTACTCACACCAATAACATTGTTTGCCACAAGTGCGCGAGCCAAGCCAAAATTACCTTTCATTTTCTTGCTACCATAATCAGCACAAGAAAGTTGAATTTCATTACCCTCAACTACCGCAGTAATACCATCGAACAATGGTGATTCCATCGTAGCTTTAGAGCCTTTTACCGAAATGCTATTTGCATTTACTGTTACTTCAACACCAGCTGGGATTGAAACAGGTTGTTTACCTACACGAGACATATCAATCTACCCCTAAAACACTGTACAAAGAACTTCGCCACCAATATTTTTGGCGCGAGCATCTTTGTCAGTCATAAGGCCTTGTGAAGTACTAATTACAGCAATACCGTAACCATTACGTACACGTGGCAACTCTGTTGCAGGCGCGTATACACGACGACCTGATTTCGACACACGTTTAATTTCACGAATTACCGGCTGACCTTCATCATCATAACGAAGCGTTAAACGCAAATAACGGTGTCCTTTATAGTTATAAGGCTTACCACCTTGAATATAACCTTCAGCTTTCAAAATCTGAGCAATTGAAACCAAAGTGTTTCCACCTGGCATTTCAACTTTCTCAAGACCTGCTTGTTGAGCGTTACGGATGCGGGTTAACATATCCGCTATACGATCCATCATCATAAACTTATTCTCCTACCCAATTACCAGCTTGATTTTTGCATGCCTGGAATTTCACCAGCCAATGCATGTTTTCTCAAGCAGATACGACACATGCCAAATTTACGATATACAGAATGCGGGCGACCACACAACTGACAGCGCGTATAACCACGAACCTTAAATTTCGGCGTACGGTTACTTTTAACAACCAATGCTTTCGTTGCCATTAAAAGCTCCTCTTAATTACGGAAAGGCATACTAAATTGCTTCAAAAGCGCACGCCCTTCGTCATTTGTTTTAGCCGAAGTACAGATAGTAATATCCATACCACGAATTTTATCAATTTTATCATAATCAATTTCAGGGAAAATGATTTGTTCCTTAACACCTAAAGTGTAGTTACCACGACCATCAAATGCTTTCGGGCTAACGCCTCGGAAGTCACGAATACGCGGAAGTGCAATATTCACCAAACGGTCAAAGAATTCCCACATACGCTCACCGCGAAGTGTTACTCGACAACCCACTGGCATATCATCACGCAACTTAAAGTTTGCAATTGATTTACGCGCTTTAGTTACCACTGGTTTTTGACCAGAAAGCGCTAACATATCAGACAAAGCACCATCCAATAACTTGCGGTTTTGTGAAGCTTCACCACAACCCATGTTGATTACAATTTTTGTAATCTCAGGTACTTCCATCACGTTTTTGTAACCCAACTCTTTAATCAAAGCTGGCTTTACACGTTTTTTATAATCTTCTCTCAAGCGTGCCATTGCACTACTCCTACTTATCCAGCACTTCGCCACATTTGCGGCAAGTGCGAACTTTACGACCATCTTCCAATGTTTTAACACCCAAACGAACACCTGCGTCACATTTTGGGCAAACAAATTGAACATTAGAGATTTCTAAAGGTGCTTCACGCTCTACAATACCACCAGAGCTATTTTGCGTTGCTTTTGTATGACGTTTAATCATGTTCAATTTAGCAACAATAACTTTGCCTTTTTCTGGCAAAACACGGGTAATATTACCACGGGCACCTTTATCACGACCAGTAATGACTACAACTTCATCACCACTGCGAATACGATAATTTACATTCGTAGACATCTTATATCCTCTTATCTATTACAGAACTTCTGGTGCAAGAGAGATAATTTTCATATATCCCTTAGCACGAAGCTCACGAGTTACTGGGCCAAAGATACGAGTGCCAATTGGCTCGCCTTGTTTATTCAACAAGACCGCGGCATTCTCATCAAAACGAATCGAACTACCATCTGGACGACGGAATTCTTTCGCTACACGTACAACTACAGCACGTTGAACCTCACCTTTCTTCACTTTGCCGCCAGGAATAGTTTCCTTAACCGCAACCACGATAACATCACCAACACTAGCATAACGACGCTTAGAGCCGCCCAGCACTTTAATGCATGTCACACGACGTGCGCCAGAGTTATCTGCAACTTGCAGAACTGTTTCAGTCTGAATCATCTAATAACTCCTAAAGTTGTTCTGCACGAGTGATAACGTCATCCATCATCCAAGTCTTACGACGTGACAATGGGCGACATTCGGAAATGCGAACTGTATCACCAATGTTACAAGTATTTTCTGCATCGTGAGCCATATATTTCTTATGTGAACTCACTGTTTTACGGTAGCGCGCATGTAAAAAACGACGCTCAACCTCAACAATAATAGTTTTATCACCTTTATTGCTGACAACAACACCTTCTAAAGTGCGTTTATTACTACTTACTTCACTCATCTCTATAACCCTCTTAGCGACGCTCAGCCAAAATTGTCTGAATACGCGCTACTTCGCGGCGATTCGATGTAATTTTGCTTGTTGCATTCAACTGCATAGTAGCTTTTTGGAACCGAAGCTTCATGCCTTCCGCAGCCAATTCATCCATCTTTTCTTTCAATTCAGCGTCTTTCAATTCACGCAATTCTTTTGCTTTCATCGCCCAACTCCACGCACAACAATCTTAGTACGAATAGGAAGCTTAGAAGCGGCACGTTCAAGTGCTTCTCTAGCCAATGTTTCATCAACACCGTCCATCTCAAACAGCATACGACCGGCGCGTACTGCAGCAACCCAATACTCTGGAGAACCCTTACCTTTACCCATACGTACTTCTGCAGGCTTCTTTGATACAGGAAGATCAGGAAACATACGAATCCATACGCGACCTTGACGTTTAATGTGTCGTGTCATCGTAATACGAGCTGCCTCAATTTGACGCGCAGTAATACGGCCTGGCTCCATTGCTTTCATTCCGAAATTTCCGAAGTTGAAATCAACACCACGAGTAGCTTTACCGCGAATGCGTTGAAGCTCTTTATGGTGCTTACGCCACCGAACTTTCTTTGGTTGTAACATAACTCATAGTCTCCGTTATGCGTTCGCAGCTTCGCTTACGCCA
>JAUZQX010000169.1 GCA_030950765.1 Ghiorsea sp. | reverse complement strand
ACCCTCAAGAACACGCCCTATGGCAACAAGCAGATGCTATTGTTGCAGGCATGGGCTGGAATGATTCACAGCAAGATACTTTGCATCAACTCTTGCAGCACCATGCGCCTCTGGTATTGGATGCAGGTGCTTTAAACATATTATGTGAAAATAAAAAGTTACAAACTGCCTTGCAACAACGCACAGCTTTCACCGTGCTTACGCCACACCCTGGTGAAGCCGCGCGTCTGCTGCATACCAACACAACTGACATTCAGAAAAACCGTTTGAAATCCGCACTCGAACTTGCCGAAACCTACCAAACTTGGGTTGTACTTAAAGGCGCACAAACATTGATTGTCTCACCACAAAAACACGTATGGTTAAACCCTTTTGGCTCTGCCAACTTAGCCGTCGCTGGTACAGGTGATGTCTTAGCAGGCATCATCGGTGGGTTACTTGCCAATCAATCAAAAAAAATACTGCCACTTGAACAGAGAATGCTTGCAGCTGTTGCCATACATGGGTCGATTGGAGAACAAAATAATTGGTATAGGGCAGGACAACTACCATCTCAAATAGCGCAATATATCGCTAAACTACACCAAGAAACCTAACCTAACTATGTCATCTTGATGTCTTAATTCTATTTATAATTCACCGTAGTATAAACATATACGGAGGACAATTATTATGCTAAATCAAATGGAAAATCCCACAGAAATGTTAGCTTGGTTAAGCCAACGTAACCATCACATCCCCTTGGAAGACCTTGCCTTTATGATGGCAGCACATGAAGGTTCAGATTACCCTGAAGAACGTCAAACTTTTGATTTGGATGATGATTTTATTGATGGTATGTATTAAAAAAACAGCGTTACAATGAACAGCTTAATTTTTTTAAGTTGGGATGTATAAAAATAAGAGTTGTTACTTTCGGCTATACAGCACAAGCTGCACAGCTGCACCAAACAGCATAAAAACAACCAACTTAAATGCAAAAGGCGACAGCACTACGACACCCGTAATATCCCCTAACATGGCTAACATCGTCCAAGGCATTAAAACCAAACACAGCCATGAAAGTGCTTTTATGATAACCATAAAGTCTTCAAACGGTTTATAGTCATTTTGCTGCGCCTGTGCTTCAGTAAAAATATACATACTTCACCTCCTTTCAAAAGCTTTACATACACTAAGAAAGTTTAATGCCAACATCGTATTGCAGCCTTACGCTTGTATTTCACTTCACCAGACCTTACCTTATACCAATGGCAAATTCAGACAAAGAACAGCTTCCTGCAACCATCAACCCAAGTAGTGCCTCGTTAACAACATATCAACGTGGTGAACTATCACCCTTAGACATGTGGTATCGTGAGCTACGGCGTATCCCCAAGTTAGATCGTGAAGAAGAAGCCAAGCTCACACGAAAATGGACCGAAGAAAAAGACTTGCAATCAGCCCAACAGTTACTGATGGGAAATCTACACGCTGTGGCAGCTATTGCGCGTGAGTATCGTCACTTTGGCTTACCTGAAATGGATTTAATTCAAGAAGGTACCATTGGTCTGATGAAAGCCATCCAACGCTTTGACCCTGAACGTGGGTTTCGCCTCATGACCTATGCTTCATGGTGGGTGCGCGCTGCTATTCATGATTACATTTTGAAATCATGGAGCATCGTCAAAATGGGCACCAACAAAATGCAACGTCGTGTATTTGCAGGCTTAAAAAAAGCCAAACATGCCATTGCAGCTATTGAAGGTCGCTTGGATGAAGAAGTTGCCAACGAGTATGGCATTTCTGGTCAAGAGTTTCAAAGTATCGCCCATTCATTTTTACAGCGTGATGTATCTCTCGATGCTGAGAGTGATGAGGGCGGCGGCAGTATGGTGATGGCGTTACCTTCACCTGATGCCCACCCAGAAGAACAGGTCTTAAATGATGATTGGAAAAAACACCAGCATATCCTGCTTAACCATGCGTTGGATACACTATCTGATCGCGATAGGCTGATTATCAAACGTCGTCACCTATCCGAAGACCCTGATACACTTAAAGATTTGGCAGAGGAGTTGGGCATCAGTATTGAACGTGTCCGTCAACTTGAAGCTAGAGCAATGAAAAAGCTAAAAGCTACCCTTAAGAAACCCTGAACGTAAAATAGGCTGGACAATTCAGCCGCTTGCTTTCGGAACAACACACCTATCTCTTTACTTATTATACTCTTGCCGTACTTTTACATAATGGAACAGTCAGTGACTGCGTAATTTAAAAACATAAAAGGGGTGGGTGTAAAAATGGAAAAAAATGAAGTGGTTGTCACAGATATTCAAATGTCATTTGGATCAATGGTTGTATTTATGATTAAGTGGGCTATAGCTGCAATCCCAGCACTTATTATTTTATCTGTCATTGCTGCTATTGCTACAGGAATTTTGTCCGCTATCGTATAAATAATCATACAAAACAAAAAGGCTGCCATAGGCAGCCTTTTTTAATAAATGTTTCAGTCACCTATCTTAAATATGAATCGCTTTATTATCCGAATCCAATACGGATTCATGAATCATTTCTGATAATGTTGGATGCGGGAACATATGATGCGCTAGTTCTGCTTCCGTGGTTTCCAAAGTACGTGCAAGTTGCAAAGATACAATCA
>JAUZQX010000168.1 GCA_030950765.1 Ghiorsea sp. | reverse complement strand
CGCATTCCACTGTTGCCAAGCAGCTTTTGCCAAGCGAAACCAAAAGTATAATAACAAACCCATAAATATAAGCATGGCAGGGATGCCATTTTGTGAAGCAATTTGTAGTACGACATTATGTGGGTTGGTCGTGAAGGTGCGTGCACTGCTTAATGAGTCCTTAAAATCAGGGTAACGGTTGCTGTAGTTGGGATAAACCCAAGCAAAATTGCCTGTACCTTGCCCTAAGATGGGAGCATCCAATGTCATAGCTGTTGTTGCAGCAAAAATAGGCGTTCGTGCGCCTAAAAGAGGGGATAGAGCTACCCACATATCAACCAAGGGTGGTTGTAATACATGCGGTGTTAATACAACCATGCCTTGTTCTGTAGTGGCTTGCCCTGCAGAGGCTGAAACACGAGCTAAATCTCTGTAATGGTAGGGTAATGCATTGTAAATGAGTAAAGATGCGATAAAAGTGCTACCAATAAGTAAGCTTGGTATCATATAGTCTTTTTTGTATGTTAAGAGGTGTTTGTAATGTTTTATAAATATAAAAAAGACAATAATAAAAGTGACAAATAACCCGCCCAACGCACCACGCGAGCTTGCAACCAATAGAATAGTAGCAAGCGTTGTTACGCTAAACCAGTTGAGCACACGTAAAATTGGATTGGTGAAGGTGGAGAGCACCCATATAAGCATGGGCAGCAATATGATGAGCACATCACCCGTGAAATTTACATGCCCAATGGGTGAGAATAACACATGGATATTATAGTTGGGTTTACCGTAATCGAGAATATAACTTTCCCAGTAGCGGATTGAAAAAATAAATGAGCCTATGGATAGGCTCCAAACCAATCTGTCCATCCATTTGGGTTCATGGCGCGTTGCCCAGATACTCAGGAGTAAAATGCTGATACAAAAAAACCAAAAGGCAAAGCGAACCATACCTTCAGTCATGTTGGGGCCGATAAAAACACCGATAGCAAGAATGACGGTATATAAAAGTAAGGCTAAGCTAGAAAGCGTTGGTTTTTCAATCGATAGAGGTGTATTGCGTTTGAACCACAACCAAGCTGCTGCCAAACCCATGCATAGAAAACAAAGGGTTAATATTGCCCATTTGGGCTCTTCATTGGGTGCAACAAAAGGGAATACCCTGATGTTTATCATAAAAGGGAAAGCGAGTAGTGGTGCAGCAAGTACCAACCAAGGTGAATGGAAGAATGAAGTTTTACGTTTCATATGCCCTCACGAACAGTTTATTCAGTCTGAAGTATTGTAACTTGATTGCCACCGTGCATCACATGTAAACGTTGCTTAATATTAAGTTTTAAGGCTTTTTCATGTGTACTGTCAGGGCAGACAATTGCAATTTTCCATGTTTTATCATCAGTGAATTGTTCGCGTATGCGAGTTCCAATATCATTCCAAAGTGATAAGGTTTTTTGCTTTTCGCCAATACGCATACCGTACGGTGGATTGATAAGCAGTAAACCACCGTTGGTTGTTTCTGGCTTTTGTAATTGATGAATGTCCATGATGCTAGTGGTAATAAGCGTATCAAGCTGCATACGTTTGGCATTATTTAGTGTAATATTGACAGCATTTTCATTGATGTCCGATACCAAAATATTGGGCTGTGTATCTTTGATCATCTGTTCGCAGCGCTCTACGACTTTGAAAAAATCTTTTTCTTTAAACGATGGCCAGTGTAGGCATGAAAAGTCGTGTTTAAGGTTGGGTGCGCGTTGTGTGGCAATCATCGCGGCTTCAATGGCAAAGGTTCCCGAGCCACACATGGGTGTAAGCAAGGTTTGTTCAGGTTGCCACTGAGCCCATTGTAATATGGCTGCGGCAAGTGTTTCGCGAATGGGGGCTTTACCTGATTCTAAACGGTAACCACGGCGGTCTAGACGCTCACCTGATGTGTCCAAGCTTAATGTCCCTCGATTATTATCAAGGCGAATATGCAGCGTTTGGGTGTATTTCTTGTCTGTGTCAGCTTTGCCTGTGCCTATTTTGGGCAGCAGTTGTTGGATAGTTTGTTTGGCAAATGCTGCAATTTCATCAGAATGATTGAGGCGTGAACGATGGGTATGAACCTCGACTTCAAGTTGACTTTGTTCATCTAAAAATAAATGCCAAGCCACTTTCTCAAGATCATACTTTAACCCTTCAAGCGTCATGCTACGAAAAGTGCGTAGACGCATCATAACGCGTGTAATAACACGGCTTCTGATGTTGACGCGATGCAGCAGTTGCATGGTTCCTGTAAAACTAATGCCGCCATATTCGATACTGATATTATGTGCGGAAAGGTCTTCAAGCTCACGTGTAGCGATGCGTTCAAGTCCTGGTAATACGATTGCGAAAAAATGATGTTGTTGTGCCATGGCTCGCATCATAGCGAAGATTATTCAGGATGTCCTTGTTGGGATTGCGATAAGCTTTGAAGTGTGATGTTTAATGATACTCCCCAGAGCACAATAAGCCATGTGATGTATACCCAAAGCATGAAAATAGGTAGCGATGCTAGAGCTCCATATATTTTCTCATACATGGCTATTTTTGTGATATATAGGGTGAATAACCACTTGCTAAGCTCGAAAAGTGCTGCGACTAACATGGCAGTAAAAAGAGCGTGTTTAGCAAGGACTTTGGTGTTGGGTACGAAAAAATATAATAAAAACAAGGCAAATGATGCTGTTGCCCAAGGCATGATATAAGATAATACGGAAATATGCTGCTGAAAGCTGCTTAGGTAGGGCAGTGATGCAAACCAAGTAGTAAGCATGATAGATATGATGACGAAAAAGGGTGCGAAAAGCCAAAGAATAAGATGTGTGGGTAAACGAAGCATAAGGTGACGGGGTATTTTAACCTGCCAAATGTGATTGAATGCTTTTTCAATAGCCAAAGATAACCATACAATAGATAAAAAAACGATAAACAGTGAGAGGTATGAAAAAGAGGTAATGTTTTGTGCAGCTTTTGCCAAATATATTTCAATCGATGCTTGGCTTGTGGGTAGCAGTTGGGCAAACGCTTGTTCTTTGGCGAGTATAAAGAATGATGAAAGTGCTTCTATTTGTAGCGACAAATAAACCAGGAATACAGCTAAAGGAACGACAGCTAGAAGGGTTGAGTAACTCAAAGATGCTGCAAATTGTGTGCTTTGTGTGCGAAAAAAGTGTTGGTTGCTACGTATGAAAACATGCAAGCAACGGTTCAGCCCTTGATGGATAATTTTAAACGCAGATTGCATAAACTCGAATAGGCTCTCGCTTGCCTTTAAACAGCGCTTTTTCAACAAATGCATACTCTTCTTTGATCTTTGTATCAGCGATATTAAGGACAAAACTTTCAGTCATCAATGCTTTGAAGGGTTCTGCAATGCCACATAAACGTGCAGCCGTGTTTACGGTATCACCAATCACAGTAAACTCTCGTCTTGTATCATCACCCATTAAACCAAATAAGATAGGGCCATCGTTTAAACCAAATCCTACATGGCATGGTAAATAATCTGGGTTTTCATCCAAGTGCTGTAAGGAAAGTAATAGTTCTTGTACGCACTTGAAAGCCCTGTCACTTCGGTTGTCACCTGAAAAACAAGCGAGTACACCATCACCTAAAAATTTATTTACACTGCCGCCAAATTCGTGAATGATTTTTGTTTGCAGCGCAAGGCTAGCATTGATTGTTTTATACACGTCCCTAGGTTTGTATTGTTCGCTAAGTGCTGTGAACCCACGCATATCGCTAAATAAAATAGTCATTTGTTCTTCAAAAGCGAGGTCTTGAGGCAAGTCGCCAGTATACTTACGTAACATGGTGACGGTTTCTTCGGGTAAAAAAGTTGATAACGAGGCAAAAGAGATATTTGTAGCATCCGGTGTTTGCATGATGTTGTTCGCCTCCAAGTTGTGCAGCGTGTAACCTATGTAATAATTGTAAGTAAAGTAAAGCCCTTAATATATCGCGGTTTCATCTGAAAACTTGATACTACGCTAAGAGTCGCTAAAGTGCCGCGAAGTTACACGTCAAACACTTACGGAGAGATGTCAGAGTGGCCGAATGAGCACGCTTGGAAAGCGTGTGTACAGCAATGTACCGAGGGTTCGAATCCCTCTCTCTCCGCCATAGCTTAAGTGTATAGACGTAATACATATATGATACCAGTTTTCATTGCTTTGGTTCGATGAAGAAGCAATGACACCAGTTGTCATCTGGGTTGGGCCTCGCACGGATAATCTTTGTGAACCCCGTCAGGTCCGGAAGGAAGCAGCGGCAGCGAAGTATTGTCGCGTTGCGAATCAGTCCAGCTCAGGTGGCATCCTTTTTACTTTTCAGAAGTAATAAAGCCTTTGATTTTATAGTGTTTAAATATTTGCTTTTGTAAGATTTCAGCTTCATTTCTGGTTCGAACAGGGCCAACCCATACTGCATAATAACCTGATTTGGGCATAACTTGAGCGCGTTTGTATGTTTTGCGCATTTTTTCATAGATTGTTCTTGCGCCCTTGACCTCTTTGAACGCTCCAACTTGTACATAAAGCTTTCCTTTACCTACGGTAACTGTATTGCTTTTTTGGGCTGTGACAGGGGGCAATGATTGTTTATGTATGGCTTGTTTGTGAGTTGTATGAGAAGGAGGGGTTATCGCTTGTTGTAAGCTCGGTGGTTTTTCAGTGATGGATACACTGTGATTCACCACAGGGGCAGAGGCTGTTATGATAGGTTGAGAAAAAAATGTGTTCCAAATAACGGTTGTTAGTACAGCAAAGGTCGCAACTGTGGCAATAATGATAGCAAGTTTGCGCTCACCAGCATGGGTGAGCAGTGTTTTTTTGTGTACTGATGGCACTTAGTCTAACTTAAGAAGCTCATCAATACGTGCTGATAAATCTTGGTAGCGGAAAGGTTTGTTTAGGATATTTAACTCCAAATCAGGGAAGCGTGCTACCAAATCATTGGCGTAACCTGTGACAAACATAATACGTTTGATGAAGTCTTGTTCTAAAGAAATTAAACTGTTGTATATTTCATCACCTGTAAGTTTAGGTAAACGAACATCGAGCAAAATA
Organism: Ghiorsea sp.; assembly: GCA_030950765.1. GTDB lineage: Bacteria > Pseudomonadota > Zetaproteobacteria > Mariprofundales > Mariprofundaceae > Ghiorsea. Next base: position 15,529 of record JAUZQX010000168.1, on the reverse strand, counting down.
GCGTCATACTCATTGCCATGTGTGTTCAGGATAAACAAACCTTGAACGGGGTCTGTGACACGTTTGATTGTGCCGTTGATGTTGTTTTCTTCCATGTAGCGGTTGATAAAGGCACCAATAATACTTTGTACAGTATCATCATCATCAATCACTAAAAACTTCAATGTTTTACTCATAATGCCTCAACAGTGTTTCAATAAAATTATAAGCAGTAGTTTAGCGTATGCTGGTTTATCAATCAAGCGCTTAATCAAAGTGAGTGTTGGTTTATGGTTTGCTTTTAACGATTGTACCTAAGGAAGCTCTGCACAAGTCATGGGTGCATATATGTCCAGTGCATCCAAACTCTGCGTTGTGCGTTTGAGTAATAGCCTTGCTATTTCATGCAACACACGCCTGGATTTTGAATGCCCTGAAATACAATCTGCCTCATCTAGACTTATTCAGAGCTTCCCTAACATGCTTTTAGGGCTTACTTTATTGCCATTAAACTGCACACCCCAATGCAAATGGGGGCCAGTGGAGCGCCCTGTGCTGCCCACTTCTGCAAAAATATCACCTTTTTGTAAGACATCACCTTCATGTACCATTGCCTTGTTGAGGTGAGCGTAAATGGTGTTTAGCCCATCACCATGGCCAATAACGACCAGTGTTCCATTTAAAAACATATCGGATACGAGAAGTACTTTGCCTGCAAGTGGGGCTTTGACAGCTGTGCCTGTGGGTGCAGCAATATCCAAGCCAGAATGGGGTGAGCGGGCATTGCCGTTGACATAACGTTGTGCCGCGAAAGGGGTGGAAACAATACCTTCAACAGGCAAAATCATTGCTGGCCAAGTATTGTGAATATGAATGGGTGATTTGTATGCTTTTTTGATGGCTGCACTATCAGCACGAATACGTTTGAGTGCTGCTTCATCAAAAGAAGACATTTTCTTTTCAACCGTGATGTGCGAAATTCTAAACTGTCCTTTTTGTACTTCTACTGTATCCAAGGCTTGATTCACAGAAGTCGCACCATCAGAAGTCCACTGAATATTATACAAGGCAGGTTTATTGCTTAAATGAATGCCAATCCAAGCAATGTTTTTTCCGCCTTTGTTATAAATAGGCCAAGATTTGCCAAAGGCTTGAACACTGAGGTTTTCACCTGAAATCGGCGCGGGAATACGCAATACATCGCCTTGTTGGGCTTGGTAGGTCGCTGCCCATGACGGGGTTGTTATCAGCACTAAAAAGGTTAAAAAGAGTAACTTCATGATGACCTCGTTGTGGATGAAACCGTGCTTTGCACAGTGCCATCATGATAATGTAGAGATATTTTGTCACCTGCTTCAAGTTTGTTTGCAGATGTGACGATATTACCTTGTTTGTCGGTGGAAATAACGTAACCACGTTCAAGTACATGTTTGGGATTCATGGCGAGCAATTGCTCATGCCGCTTTTGCCAGCGTTGTTTGTGTGATTGTTCATTATTTTGATAAGCAAGACGCAATAAATGCTGTTGTTCGGCAAGGTGCTGTTGATGTCGCGGCACCATATTTTGTGCTGCGGCAAGTAGGCGTTGTTTTAAGGTGTAAAACTGTTGGCTTTGATTGCGCAAGCTTTGGTTGGGCTCAAATTGATGAAGTTTGGATGTTAACTGACGAATCAAGCTGCGTTTTTGATGTAAGTTTTGGTGATATAGGTTTTGCAGGCGATTGTTGGAGCGTTCCAAAGACCAGTATTTACCATCTTTATAACTATTAAATGCTTGTTGTGCGCGTTGTTGTACACGTTGAATCTGTGGGCGAAGGCTATCACGGGCAGGGCAAACTAGCTCTGCGGCATTGGATGGTGTGGCAGCGCGAATATCGGCTGCGAGGTCAGCAAGTGTAGTGTCAATTTCATGCCCAACACCTGAAATAATGGGTATACCTGCATCAACAATGGCTTGCACCACTTGTTCATCATTAAAACACCACAAATCTTCCATGCTGCCGCCACCACGCACCAATAAAATCACATCAGGTTTGTTGGGTAAGTTATGTAACCTTTGGATAGCGCGAGAGATGCTTCTTGGCGCACTTTCTCCCTGTACAACTGCAGGTGAGAGGGTGATATGTAACCAAGCTGGGCGGGTGCTTAGTACTTTTTTCACATCTTCAAATGCGGCGGCTGTTTGCGAAGTGACAATGCCGATATGTTTGGGATATGTTGGAATGTCTTTTTTGTTGTCGGCATCAAACCAACCGCGCTCGGCAAACAATGTTTTGCGGCGTTCAAACTCTTCTGCCAAACGACCAGCGCCCGCAGATGTGATACCTGTGACCACAAGCTGATAACTTCCCCTGGGTTCATACAGACTTAAATGTCCTGTAAACACATAAGCTTGCCCTTCTTTGGGGCGTATTTTTAGGCGGCTTGCTGCACTGCGCCAAACCACAGCAGAAATGGCAGCATGACTATCTTTAATAGTAAAATACAAATGACCAGATGATGGAGAGGTCAGTCGAGATATTTCACCCGTGACCTCAACGCGGGAAAAACCTTGCTCCAAGACTTGTTTGATGCGAGCGGTAAGTTCGGTGACTGTCAAAGGTTTGCTCATTAAGGTTTGATACTCGTTTGTTGCAAGACTTTGGGAATATACCAAAATTCACTGTTATGCCCAATGCCAGCAGGGGCAACTTCAATACCTTGAATGCGATTGTGAATGGCAGGTAGGGCATATCCAGCATAAAGAAAGACCAGCGGCACATCATTATAGATTTCTTGCTGCATGATGTCATACCATTCTTTTTGTTTGTCTAAATCAAAGGTGAGTCGGGCTTGCTCCAAAGCGTTGTCCACCTTGGCATTGGCATAGCTCAAAAAGTTAAACTGGCGCTCACCTGTTTGCGAAGAATGCCAAATGCTGAACTGGTCAGGGTCAGGCGAGAGCGACCAACCAAGAATTACAGCATCAAAATTACGTTTATTGATAAAATTGGCAATAAATGCGGACCATTCAACCAAACGAACATTGACTTGAATACCAATACTTTTTAAGCGTTGTTGAATGATGGTGGCGGTATCTGAGCGTTTTTTGTTGCCGTTGTTGGTGAGGATGGTGAATGACAAAGGTTTGCCATCTTTAGAGACAAAGGTTTGTCCTTCTTTTTTTGTCCAGCCTGCTTCAGCAAGCAAGGCTTGCGCCTTTGCTAAGTCAAAAGCACGGGGTTTAAGTTTTGCATTGACCCAGCGCGTACCTGGTTTGTATGGTGCAGCAATCACTTCACCCAAACCAAGCAACACACCATCCACCAACTCTTGGCGGTCGATAGCATAAGCCAAAGCTTGGCGGACACGAATATCATCAAAGGGTTTGCGTTTGAGGTTGAAACCAAGGTAAGTATAACCCGAACCTAAGTATTGATAACGTTGGTATTTATTTTTTAAGCGTTGGTTGTTATCAAACAGTCTGGTGTATTGGGTAGGTGTTAAATTCGCCATATCAATCTTACCCGCACTTAACTCCAAGAATTGGGTGGCAGGGTCGGGGATGATGCGGGTGATGCGTTCGTCAATCCAAACATCACCATCAAAATAGTTGGGGTTGGGAGTCATGGTAATGCTTTGCTGGGTTTGCCAGTCTTTAAGGAAGTAGGGGCCAATGCTGGCTTTGGGGTGGCGAGACAAATCAGTATTCATGATATTCACACCCTTAAATACATGTTTGGGCAAAATAGCCAATGAAGCCCAAGTGGCAAGGGCTGGTGAGAATATCTCTTTGTAGCGCACTTCAAAGGTGTGTTTGTCGATGGCTTTGGCAGATATTACTTTCATGTAGTCGGATTTGTAGGGGCTTTGGGTGTTTTTATCTTGAATGAGCTTCAGCGTGAAGGTCAGGTCATCACTGGTGAGTGCTTGCCCATCGCTCCATACAAGGTTGGGTTTGAGCTTAAAGATGATGCTGAGTTTATCAGTAGAAATTTGCCATGATTCAGCAAGCTGCCCAACAAGGTTTAAGTCTTTATCGTATTTGAGCAAGGATAAATAAAGTTGACCTGCAACTTCATGGCTGGAGGCATCCGATGCAATCATGGGGATAAGATTGGTGGCATCACCAATGCTGGCATTGATGAGACGACCACCATGGGCAGGGGTGTAAGTTGTTTGTGCATGTGGAGCGGCGGTTTGGGTGTTTTCTACTTGTTCGTTACTGCAAGCGCTCAACACAAACAGTGAATATATGATAATTAGCTGGGTCGGTAACGAGCGACAATCCATAATCTATCTCCAGGACGTAAAAGTTTATTGGCTGACATTTGATTAATGCGGGCAATAGCGTGGGTAGAGGTGCCAAACCTTTTAGCAATCGTCCACAATGAGTCACCACTGCGAACTTTGTAACGAATACGTCTTCCTTTGGCGAGCAATGGGTTGGCTTTGCTTGATGACGCCAATACGTTGCCTGATGCGGGCACGGTTATGCGTTTGCCAATGGATAATACACCTTTTAATTTGGAGTTAAGTTGTTTGAGGTGTTTGATACTGGTGTGGTATCGTTTGGCGAGTTTCCACAGAGAATCGCCTGACTTAATTTTGACTGTAATATATTTGGGCTTAAAGATGTCTGGGTTGTCGAGAAGCGCTTGCTGTAGACGAATCGCATTTTCTTTGGGTAGGTGAACGATAACATCATGGTGAATATAATGCTGGTAATCAAAGGCAGGGTTTAAACGGAATATTTCATACTTTTCCAGACCTGAGACCTTTTCCATTTGATTCAAGTCAATAGGTGCTGGAATATGTATATTTTGGGTTGTTAACGCTTCTGAAAATTGAAGTTCCCCGTCTTCTTCGAGGGCAATCATGCCTAAAATTTGTTTGACGTAATGTCTGGTTTCCCCTGGGAAGGGTAGTGCATCCAAGCCCATATCGGGTGACCAAGGTTTTTTGTTTAGCCTACGCTGCACGCCCCAAGGACCTAAGTTATAGGCGCAAATAGCAAGCGGCCAGCTATCAAAACGTTGATATAAGGCTAAAAGATATTTGGTTGCAGCTTTGGTGCTGGATTCGACATGCCTACGACCATCAAGCCCATTTTTGCTTTTTGCCCCCAGCTCTTTTGCAGTTCTAGGCATGAGCTGCCATAAACCAAAAGCACCAGCAGGAGACAGGGCATAGGGATTGTAACCTGATTCAGCGACAGGGATATATAAAAGTTCGTGGGGTGCATTCATCTCATTTAATACTTGGACAATACGAAAACGTACACGATGTGCCCGCTCATCAATGCGTTGCCAAATGGGAGATAAAGTGCGTTTGGCTTCACTTTTAACTTGCTCTATGTCTGCCGCAGAAAGATCTTGCAAAAAAACGGAAGGTGTTTTGATGGCAACTACAGTTATGGGTTCTTCTTGGAGGGTAAGCTGGGCAGTAGGCTCAAGGGCAGGGGCTTGATGAACGTTTTCTGAAATTGAACTTTCAGTTTTTTTTGACACACAGCCGCTAAGCGCAACAACCAGCAATAGAAGTGTTGTTAGCGTCTTTAGTGTAAGTTTAAAATAAGATGAATGATTCACAGGACGCAATCTAGCTATTTTTGCTTTAAGTGGAAGAGGCGGAGATTTTCTTGATATTCTTGAAGTGCTTCATTAACGTGTACCCGAGTTAAATTAACCTATGGGAGGGTGTATGCTTCTTAAGCAGCAGAGGCAATTGATTGCAACGGGCCTTGTCACACAAGAACAAATCTCAGATGCCATGCAGGGGAATGGTGGAAAAAAAGTGGGGCTTTTGTTGAGTTTACTGGCTCAAGATGGTGTGGATGTTGATGCAACCCTTCAGGCTTTGGCTAAAATATATAAGGTGCCATTTATTGATTTAGAGCATATCGAAATTGATGAAAACTTGGTTGAAAAATGTTCGGAAGAACTATGTAATGAGTTCTGTTTTATCCCTGTGGCGATTAGTGCAGGGGAAATGATTGTGGCGATTGCTGACCCTATGGATTATGCAGGCATGGATGTATTGCAGTTTAAACTTGGGCAAAGAGTGCGTCCTCTTTTTTCTAACCCGTTAGATATCCAAAAGAAAATTAGGGCTTTATTTACAGGTGGTGATGGTGGGCTTGATGAAGTGGTGTCGGACTTGGAGGGCGCTGGTGGAGATATCCAGGCGCTAACTGACGATGAGGAAGGCAAGGAAGAAACGGATATTGCATCACTGAAAAAAGGTGCAGAAGGTTCGCCTATTATCAAGCTTGTGAATGGCATTATTATGAAAGCCTTGCAAATGGAAAGCTCGGATATTCATGTTGAAGCGGGTGAAAAAAACAGTTTGGTTAGGTTGCGTATAGATGGTCGTTTACGCCCTGTGATGAAATTTCCATCGGGTGCACACCCTATGCTTGTTTCACGCATTAAAATTATGTCTAAGTTGGATATATCCAATACGAGAACGCCACAAGACGGTCGAACAAGAATAAAAATTAATAAAAAATCGTTTGATATGCGTATTTCAACATTGCCTTCCATGCATGGTGAAAAAGTCGTGATGCGTATTTTGGATAAATCAGGCTTATCACTGTCTTTAGATGTGTTGGCATTTGAAAAAACAGCGGATAAACGCATTCGAGAAGCTATCGCTAGACCAACAGGTGCGGTGTTGGTTACAGGGCCTACGGGGTCAGGTAAAACAACAACGCTTTATTCTTTTCTGCACCATATTAATGATGAGGAAACCAATATTGTGACGGTGGAAGATCCCGTTGAATTTCAAATTAAAGGGCTTAACCAAGTTCAGGTCAATGCTAAATCAGGCATGACTTTTGCCGCTGCTTTACGCTCTATTTTGCGCCAAGACCCTGATGTGGTCATGGTGGGTGAAATTCGGGATGAAGAAACAGCGCATATTGCACTTCATGCAGCGCAAACGGGGCATTTGGTCATGTCCACATTGCATACCAATGATGCTCCATCCACAGTTAGTCGTTTGGTGGAAATGGGGACAGATGCTGTTGCATTATCATCGTGTTTAAATATTATTGTGGCGCAGCGTTTGGCAAGGCGATTGTGCCCTAAGTGTAAAAAGAAAGTGAAACCCTCTGCAGAGATGATTGAGAAATATGGTATACCTGCAGATTTGGAAATCTATGAACCTACAGGCTGTGAAAAGTGCTTGAATATTGGGTATAAAGGTCGCTGCGGTGTGCATGAGACGTTGTATGTGAATGACAGGGTGCGCCAAGCGATTGCCCAAGCTGTTTCAGACCAAGAGCTGATGCTGGTTTGCCGCGAAGAAGGCATGTATGCCTTGTTTGAAGATGGTATGAATAAGGTGTTGCAAGGGGTCACCAGTGTCGCTGAAGTTACGCGGTTATCGATTGCACCTGAAGACTTTACTTTTCAAGATAGAATTGATGCTGATGGAAGTTTAATGTCTTTAGGTCAGGCGATTGAGACAAGAGGGCAAGGGCAGCTTGTTCAAAAAGAAGATGCGGCACAAAATACGATACTATTGATAGATGACTCCAAAAGTATTCGAAGCTTGGTTGGTTTTATCTTAAAAGCTGAAGGTTTTGATATTGCTGAAGCAGAAGATGGCAGGAAAGGGCTTGATTTGCTGAAGCAGGCCATGCCACATGTTGCGCTTGTGATTGTTGATTATGATATGCCGAATATGAATGGCCCTGAGTTTGTGCAGGAAGTTCGCAGGCAAAGTAAGTATGACGATATCCCTGTTGTTATGTTAACCTCTCGCCATGATGAAGATGACGAAGTGTTGGGCTTAGATTCTGGCGCGGATGATTACATCATTAAACCCGTGGAACCTATGAAACTACAAGCACGTGTTCGTAAGATTCTAAAAATGTATGAACGCGTGAGACAAGCACAACAAAGGCAGGCATAATGGCAGAGTTAAATTTAGATCAGCTGCAAGCAGCCAAGGATGCAACTGCGAAAGAACATTCGGAACTGGTTGAATATATGCGGGTAGTATTGAACAGTGAAATATTTTTGATGCCTGTGAGCAGTGTATTAAGTATTGTCAGGCCGCTTTTGCTTACGCCTGTGCCAATGGCGCCCGACCACTTGCTTGGGATGACCAATGCTAGGGGACAGATTTTTTGTATTGTAGACCCGGGGAAAACACTGCATTTAGCGCATAAGTTACAAGCCAAGACAAATGCTAGCCGTTTCTTGTTGTTACGGCATGCACGTGTACATTTGGGCATCTGGGCTGAAGAAGTGTTGGATTTGGTGCGTGCTTTACCATCAGATATTGAGCCTTCACAGAATGAAGTGCATGTTATGGGTATGTTGGAGACAAAGTATGGTGCATTGCCAGTGCTCCGTGTTGAAGCATTATTTGAGTAAGGTTCATGTTTCTAACAGTTAGAAGCATAAGTGTTAAGAAGTTTGAGAATGAAATGGAGTATGAAATATGAGTGATGTTATGCAAGTTCAGGCGGAAGAAATCGTTGAAGCTGCGGAACACGACGAAACCCAAGCATCAGAAAAAGCGAAGGTAAACATTAGAACCTTAGCACGTCGCAATATGATTTGGTCAATTCTATTTTTTGCAGTGCTTGGTGCAACGGTATTGTTTACCTCTATTCAGTCATCAAAAAACATGGAATCTTTAGCCATCACTTATGGACAACAGGTTCAGATTGAGAAATTTCGAGCTACGTTGCCCAATGTTCTTTTGCCACTCAATGATTATATTATGACAAAAAACGAAAGTGATGTGCAAAAAATTGAGCGTGCCAATACCGCATTCAAAAACTTATATAAAGAAGTTTCAACTTTCTCAGGTTTGTCAGCAGCAGATAAGAGTGAGCTTAAGAGTGTGAAAGACTTGATGACAGAAGTGGGTAGTTTGGCCAATGATATTATTTCAGGAGTTATTCCTTTTGAGCAAGCAGGTAGTATTGCCATTGTGGCGCAAAGCTTAGTGTTTGTTGGGCAAGAAAAGGTGAATACAGTTGCAACGCATGTAAGCCAAGTGCTTAACCAAGAGGTTGTTGATAAAGAAACACAAATGGCATGGCTTACATGGATTAATATTGCCGTGATTATCGCTATTCTGTTATTGTTGGTTTACTTAAGCCGTCTGTTTAGCTCAGATGTTACCAAACATATCAGTAGTGCTGCGCAGAACGTAGCATTTTCATCTGAAGATATTTTGATGTCTGTTGATAGGCAGGCTACCGCATCAAATACGCAAGCAAGTATCGTGGTGAATGTTACCGATGAGCTGAGTAAAATGTCAGGTGCATCAATTAAAATTGCTAAAACAGCAACAAGTGTGGAGCGTATTGCTGCAGCAACATCACATGCAGCTGTAGAAGGTGTGAAAGCGGTGAATGAAGCCATTGGTTATATGGATAAAATTCGTGAAGAAGTAACACTTATTGCGGAAAAAGTGACTGATGCAGGTCAAAAAGCGGAACAAATTTTGGAATCGGTGGATTCTATTCAGGAGATTGCTGATGAAACCCATTTGTTAGCCTTGAATGCATCGATTGAATCTGCTGCTGCTGGAGAGTTTGGTAAACGTTTTGCCGTGGTTGCCAGTGAAGTGCGGCGTTTGTCGGAACGTGCGCGTGAATTTACGGAAGAAATTCAAATCGTGGTGAATGATGTACATAAATCGACCAGTGCGTCCATTGAAGTAACCCAAGTAGGCTTAGAAGAAGTGGCGAAAGGTGTGGAAATTGCTCGTCGCGCAGGTGTTGCACTGGAACGTATGCAAGATATGTCGGCCAAAACAAGTACGGCCGTCCACACCATTGCGCTTGCTACTAAACAACAGAGTGAAAGTAGTCAGGAGTTTGTGGATACCATGAAAGATATTGCAACCCTTTTGCAAGACTCAGCCTCTCAAATGCAAAAATCACGCGATTCAGCCGAGCAACTTAACCTTGTTGCTGATGAATTGAAGAAATTTGTTTAAGTTCGCTTTTCAATTATAAACCATGGCTGATTTTGATTTATCGAATTTTCTTGCATCATTTTTTGATGAAGCTAGAGAGCGCTTAAGCGCAATTAACCAGGCTTTGGTAGCGTTTGAGTCAGGCTCTTTGAATGAGACTGGTTTGGTTGCCCTGCGCCGCGACGCCCATACGATTAAAGGTTCGGCACTGATGCTGGGTGTCAATGATATTGGTAAAATAGCTCATGTTTTTGAAGATATGGTGGAATCACTGATTGAACATAGCGACTGGCAGAAGCCAGTAGCAATTCAGTTTCTATATGATTTACATGATTTGTTAGAGAAACGCTTGGCTGATGTTGATAATCCAGAGCTGATTGATACGAAGGCGGCTGAGGCAAAGTACACAGAGGTCATTGCAGCGTTACAAAAAGATGCTGCGGACTTAGCCGTGGCAGAGTCAAACCCCCATGATGATTTGGCAACATCATTGGTTAAAGAAGTTGAAGCATTAAATTTACCTGAAAAGGTTTTGAATGAAACAAGCCATCATGATATTGAAGACCATGATGATTTAAGCTTAACCAATATCAATATTCAGCTAGAATCAGCATTTCCAGAGTCAAAAGGGCAGGATAATACTGATAGATTATCAGCTGCAGATGCGGTTGATGAAGAGACTGTTTTTGAAATGCCTTTGTTGGCGCCTGAATCGGCGTTTAGACCTAAAATAAGCGCTGAAGATCAAAAAGTGGTTGGTGAGCGGAAAAGTTCAGGGCGATTCTTACGTGTGGATGCAGAACGTCTCGAAGCATTATCACATCATATTATTGAAATGAGTACGGTACAAAGTAGCCAAGGACAACGTAATCAAAAGTTAAAAGAGGCTCAGCTGGGGCTTAGGTTACTTCGTCGTGAATGGCAACAGATGCGTTTTAGGTTTGCTCAGCAACCCAGTATGGCTGATTCCTTAAAGGTTATGGATCGTTTGATTGAAGATCAGCTACGTAAAACACAACAACTGATGGAAGAATCAAGGTTTCAAGAAGAACATCAAAGCTTAACTTTGAAAGAGCTTAGGGACCAAGTTTTATCCTTGATGTTACGACCGTTGGATAGTATTTTTGCAACGTTTCCACGCGCAGTACGTGATATTGCTAATAAAATTGGCAAACGTGTGAATTTGGTTGTAGATGGTAAATCTGTAGAAATGGATCAGGGTGTAGCAGAGTCTTTAGTCGAACCACTGATTCACCTTTTAAACAACGCTGTGGCGCATGGTATTGAAGATGCAGATGAGCGTGAACGGTTGGGCAAACCCAAAGATGGTCAAGTGACAATTATTGCACGTCAAAATGGTAGTGAAGTACAAATTGAAGTCATGGATGATGGGCGTGGTATTGACCCTGAGTTTATTCGCAAAGCTGCCGTAAAACGTGGTGTGACCACACAAGACGAAGTGGATTTGATGGATTCAGCGGAAGTGCTAGAGCTTATTTTTCGTCCTGGTTTTTCAACGTTAACTGAAGTGGATGAGCTGGCGGGTCGTGGTATTGGCATGAATATTGTGCAAGATGCGATTCGTAAGCTGACAGGCTCAATCAAAATTCATTCAGAAGTAGGGCAAGGTACGCGTTTTACTATTTCTGTACCGATTAGTATTGCGGTACAAGAAGCGTTGATGTTTAAAATTGGTGCACAACGTTATGGTATGCTTACTCATTTGATTGAACAAGCGATTGTTTATCATGAAAAAGATATTATACATGGTGTCGCAGGCAAACGTTTCTTAAAATATAATGGTTATCAAGTGCCTATCGTTGACCTTCGTGCAATGATGTTTGGTAGCAATATGCAATTATCGGATACACCGTATATTATTGTTGCAGAACATATCGAAGGTTTTGTGGGTATTGTGGTGGATGAGCTGCTCGGTGACGGTGAAGTTGTGGTGCATGACTTGGATCCTTATGTCAAACGCTATCAACCGCAAGGTTTGATGGGTAATACTATCGTTGAAGATGGCTCAGTGATGATGCTTCTTGAGCCTTATGGCATCAAAGAAATGGGGCGTACATCCCCGAATCAAGCAATCAATATTGAGGTTAAAGAAGAGGACAAACTTAGGTTCAATATATTGCTTGTTGATGACTCATTGATTGCCCGAGAAGTTGAGAAAAAGATTTTTGAAAGCTTAGGTTTTGTGGTTGAAACAGCGATTGATGGTATGGATGCTTTGGAAAAACTGGAAGCTTCAACCTACGATATGGTTGTGACAGATTTGGAAATGCCACGTTTGGATGGTTTTGGTTTGGTGCGGCAAATTCGCAACCAACCCAAATATGAAGATTTACCTATCATGGTGATTTCAACACGTGAAAGTTCAGAAGATAGGTTACGTGCGCTTGAAGCTGGTGCAGATTCTTATCTGGTTAAACAACATCTTGATGCAGAATCTATTGTTTCGACTGTCAAAGCTTTGGTGGGTCCATTGCTTGTTCAAGAGCGTGGTATTGCCGCTAAAACGGATAACCCCAGCATTCGTTAATGACAACTTTTTTGCCTGTTCCAGATTACCACATGCATACCCCGCGTTGCAATCATGCTAAGGGTACGATTGTTGAATATGCACAAGCTGCTGTCGATGTTGGTTTAAGTGAAATAGGCATGTCTGACCATTCGCCTATGCCCAATGGTTTTGATAAAGCGTGGCGCATGGATGAGTCTGAACTTGACTCATTTCTTGCCGAACTTGAAGCAGCACAGCAGCAGTTTCACGGTCAACTGGTGATTAAAGCAGCCCTTGAAGTGGATTATTACCAAGGTGCCGAAGATTATATTCAATTTCTGGCTGATTATTACGATTGGGATTATTTAATGGGTTCTGTCCATTTTATTGGTGATTGGGGTTTTGATAACCCTGATGAAGTATTCCGCTTTGAAACTTGTGATATTGAGCAAGCTTATTGTGATTATTTCAAGCAGGTTGAGCTATCGGCAGCTTGTGGTCTGTTTGACATCATCGGACACCCTGATTTGATTAAAAAGTTTGGTTATCGCGCACCTCAAGATTCAGAAGCAGTATTTGAAGCTGAAAATGCCATGCTTCAAGCTGCAAAAAAGGCAGATGTAGCTCTAGAAATAAGTTCAGCAGGTTTGCGTAAGCCAGTCAAAGAAATGTATCCGCACAAAGGTATTGTAGAGCGGGCAGTAGGTTTAAGCATTCCTTTTGCTTATGGCTCGGATGCACATAGCCCTGCGGAAGTGGGTCACGCTATGGATGAATGTTTGAGTGTGCTACATGGTTTTGGGGCAACACAGGTTGTTCAATTGAATAAACGGCAACGTCAGATGTTTAACTTTATGGATAAAACATGAAAACAGTGCTGGTTACAGGCGCATCGGGTGGTTTTGGTATTGAGTTTGCCATCCAGCTTGAACAACAAGGATATGCGTTGTTATTACACGGGCGTGATAAAGCACGCTTGAAATTAACATTGGATGCCTTGGAACACCCAAAACGCCATAGCTTTGTCTTTGCCGATTTGTCATCACGTAAAGAGACCGAAGATTTGATTGATAGCCTTGTTGGTCGTGATTTATATGGTTTGGTGAACAATGCAGGGTTTGGCGTGTGGGGTGGTTTTTCTGCCAAAGAAAGCATTGCGCAAGCTGATGTGATTCGCGTGGATTTATTAGCACCCGTTATGCTTGCTCATGCCTTGTTACCCTGTTTGATTCGCAATAAAGGCTTCATGATTAATGTGTCATCGCTTGCTGCTGAAACACCCCTGCCATACCTTGCAACTTATGCTGCGGTAAAGGCTGGCATGACTTTTTGGAGTGAAGCCATTCGTGCGGAGCATCAAGGCGAGATTAGAGTGGTTACACTTGCGCCAGGGCCTTCACCCACAGGGTTTCGAGATGTTTCAGGGGCACCCAAAGGTAAGGGAAGCGAGTTTAGTACACCAGCGAGCAAAGTAGTCTGCTCATCTTTGCAGGCATTGGCATCAGGCGGAGGATATTGTGTACCCGGCTGGCGACATAAGCTGCTGTGGTTGATTCAGAAGTTAACACCGCGTTTTATATCGTTGTCTCTCATGGCAAGTTACCTCAAGAAATAAGCTTTTGCCTCAAGATATTCCTTTTGATTGGCTATTGCGCGTATCCAGTCGTGCCAAACGCCCGCGTATTACCATTAGCGTACACGGTTTGGTTGAGCTTGTTTGGCCGCACCGCATGCCTAAGCGATATATCAACACCATGCTTAACGAACACAAGTTTTGGGTGGTCAAACAGTTGGCAAGTATAGATATTCAACATAAAGACATCATACCACCGAAAACCATTGACCTTATCGCTATCCATCAAACTTATGATGTAATATATCAGCAGCAAAAGGGTCGAACTCGTCTGAAAGAGCAAAATGGAAAACTTGAGATATTCGGTGATATACAAGATAAAGAAGTTTTACGACATGTTTTAAATATGTGGGTAAAGAAGAAGGGCAGAGAAGTGCTGTCGCCTTGGTTGGAGGATGTGGCTGAGGATATGGATGTATCATTTGGGCAAGTGAGCATTCGTTTGCAGAAGAAACGCTGGGGAAGTTGTTCGACAAAGGGAAATATTAATCTGAATGCGGCACTTTTGTTTATGCCTGACTATTTGGTGCGTCATGTATTGATTCATGAACTCACCCATTTAACACACCATAACCATTCAGCAGCATTTTGGTCTGCTGTTGAAAAGTTTGAACCTGATTATAAAAGTAATCGTGCGTTGTTAAAAGAATATGGTCAACGCGTGCCTGCTTGGTTAACCTCACCCTTTACGCATGACTTGCATAAACCGTTAAAAGGATAGTGAGATGACCAAGAAAAAAGATGTTTTTCGCCATTATAACCTAGCCGATACTGTGATTGGGCATATCGACAAAGCTTTGAACAATATCTTTGTTACCCAACACACACAGCGTGAATACCCAGCCGATAAAGCAGGGGAAGACACCTTAACTGCTAAGCAAAAGAAACAATCCGCAGGGCTTATGCGGGTGAATCATGCGGGTGAAATGGCAGCACAAGCCTTGTATCATGGTCAAGCACTTATCGCACGGGATAAAACACTCAAAGATAAGCTGCAACATGCATCCGATGAAGAAGTTGATCATTTGAACTGGTGTAGAACCCGATTAGAAGAATTGGGTGAGCAACCCTCCAAACTCGATCCATTGTGGTATGCAGGTTCATTTGCCATTGGTATGGCGGCAGGTGCAGTAGGGGATAGGTGGAACTTGGGCTTTTTGGCTGAGACAGAATATCAGGTGGTATCTCATTTAGAGGGACATTTACAGCATTTACCTGAAGAAGATAAGCGCAGCCGCGCTATTGTAGAGCAAATGAAAATTGATGAATTGGGTCATGCCCATTTGGCAGAAGATTTGGGTGCAGCAAAGCTTCCTGAAGTGGTCAAAAAAGGTATGCAGCTTACGTCTAAGGTGATGACGGGGTTATCTGAAAAGATTTGAATGACACAAGACACCAATTTTGATGATTTAAGCGAACATTTTAAAAAGCGAATTTATGGCAGCCATAAAGGTGCGATTCGCCTTGCTGTGTTGGAGCGA
>JAUZQX010000167.1 GCA_030950765.1 Ghiorsea sp. | reverse complement strand
TGATGTAATGATTTCGCCACATTGATAACAATGCGGTTGACCCACTCGGGCAAACAATAGCCTCAAATAATCATAGACTTCAGTAATTGTGCCGACGGTGGAGCGCGGGTTTTTGCTTGTGGTTTTTTGTTCAATCGAAATAGCAGGGCTTAAACCTTCAATGCTATCTACATCGGGGCGCTCCATGATACCTAAAAATTGGCGGGCATAAGCGGATAAGGATTCCACATAACGGCGTTGACCTTCGGCATACAATGTATCAAACGCCAAGGATGACTTGCCTGAACCAGACACGCCCGTAATAACGACAAGTTTATTGCGTGGAATATCCAAGCTGATGTTTTTAAGGTTGTGAACCCGCGCACCTTGTACGCGAATCATATTATCTTTTTTCAAGGGTGAGTTAATCTTCAAAGTGACAGATATAATCCAACATATCAGCCACTTCGATATCAAAACTACTGTTGGCTGGTACGCTAAACGATTCACCAGCGCTATAAATATGCCAATCTTCTGAACCTTCAAGTCGCACACGACATTCACCATGTAAAACTTCCATAATTTCAGCCGCAGATGTTTTGAAATTGTAAGTGCCTGCCTGCATAAAACCTAGTGTTTTGGTTTGTCCATCTTCTGTTTTAACGGTGCGACTAATGACATCGCCATCGTAATAAACATTGGCTTTTTTGGTAATGGTTGCGTTGGGGTAGGTCATGGTAATCTCCTTAGAGCTCTGTATCGAAGAAATCTTTTTTGTTGTCTGCAGGGGTATTTGGCGATGTTTTGTTGCTCGCGGCAACCTCTGTGGGTGCTGTACCTTCCTTGAAAGCTTCTAAGAAAGGGTATTTGGTAGAAGGGCCAGCCAATAAACCTGTTTTGTAATCAATGTTTGCCCACTCAATACCTTCTTTGGGTACTGGGAAACCAACAATAGGTTTACTTTGATGCATGACTTTCATGGCTTGTAGCCAAATGGGTGCAGCAGCGCCGCCACCCGTTGCCTTTCTTCCCATGGGTGCAGGATTATCTTTACCCACCCAAACACCAGTTAACACTTGTGGTGTGAACCCCATGAACCAAGCATCAATTTGTTTGTTTGTAGTGCCTGTTTTGCCAGCGGCGGGGCGTTTGAAATGTTGGCCAATGGCCCTGCGTGCAGTGCCGCGTTTGACCACGCCTGTCATCATGTTTTGCACCAGAAATGCATCTACAGGGTCAATAATGCGTTCGGCTGGGCGCATGGTTTGGTTGACTGCTAGTACAGGGTCAACATGGCATACTTGGCAGCGGTTGCCTGCAACAGCGCGATGCAAGGTTTGTCCTGTACGGTCTTGGACTTGTTGGATGCTAATCGGCTTGTATTTTAAACCACCACTGGCAATCACGATATACGATTCGACCATGTGTTCGGGGGTAACTTCAGCGACACCCAAGGCTAAAGCAAGCTGTTTGGGAAATTTTTGTTCAAATGGGTAATCACGCAAGCGGCGTAAAAAAGTGCTGATGCCAATGTCATGTAATACACGAATAGCAACAAGGTTGCGCGAATGTTCCAAAGCATTGCGTAAGGTGACGGGGCCTGCGAAACGATTGCCGTAGTTTTCAGGTCGCCAAAAATCATCAGTAGACTGACTATCAAAAACAATGGGTGCATCAATCACTATCGTGGCAGGTGTATAACCTTTTTCAATGGCTGTGGTGTAGAGGAAAGGTTTGAAAGATGAGCCTGGTTGTCGCTTGGCAGTAACATGGTCAAAACCACCGAATTTAAAATCAAAACCACCGACACGGGCAAGCACTGTGCCACGCTGCAAATCAACGCTATACAATGCAGATTCAATGCTAGGCTGTTGACTAAGAGCGACACCACCTTGCCCATCTCCACGCAAAAGGACTTCATCACCTGCTATCCAATGGCTGGGGCGTTCTTTTGTGTATTTGGCTTCTTTATCCCAGCCCCAGTCTGGTGCGGTTAGTTGCCAGTGGTTGATACCATCATTGACAATCAAAGCACCATCTTCGTTCACTTCTTCAATCAAAGCTGGACGTAGCTGATCACTGGTTAGTTTGTCTTGTTCAAGGGTTCTGCCTTTTGCCCATGTGTTTATCAATGTTTCCCAAGTTTCAGGTTCGTGATGCGTGGGTATGCGGTAAGGCTGCGTGGTTTCCAAGCGTAATAAACCGTCACGCACACTTTTAATGGATGCGTTTTCGATAGTCTCATCAAAAGGCACAATAATAGTCAAACCCTGCTTGCGCAGTGCGTTTCTACCAAACTGTTGAATTAATGATTGGGTGACAAAGTTTTCGTATGCGTTGTTAAGTTTACGCCTTGGCAGCGGGGTCGTGATTAAGGGTTCTTGTAGTGCAGTCTCGACAGCTTGCGCGGAGACAAAGCCTGTTTTTTCGAGTTGTCTTAGGATGGTATCACGGCGTTTTTTTGCGCGTTCAGGGTGGGCATGTGGTGCATAAGAGCTGGGTGCTTTGGGTAAACCTGCAAGCATGGCAGCTTCGCCCAAAGTTAATTCATCAAGGTTTTTATGAAAATAACGCCATGCTGCTGAGGTGACACCATATGCACCGCGCCCCAGGAAAATTTGGTTTAAATAGAGATATAAAATTTCATTTTTTGTGAAGTTTTGTTCAATGCGCCAAGCTAAAATAGCTTCTTTGGCTTTGCGAATATAACTTTTTTCATTGGTCAGCAGGAAGTTTTTAGCCACCTGCTGGGTGATGGTCGATGCGCCTTGCACAGTATGCCCAGCCTTTAAATTTGCTAGGGCCGCTGCTACAATGCGTGCAGGGTTGATGCCTGGGTGTTCGTAAAAATGTTCATCTTCGGCAGCAAGAAAGGCGTTAACGACATATCTGGGGATGTCTGACATGGGTGTTAGAATGCGGTGTTCATCGGCAAATTCGGCAATCAATTCACCTTGTGTGTTAAATACACGTGAGACTAAAGGTGGCTGATAGGTGGAAAGATTGCTAAGCTGTGGTAAGCCTTTGGAAAAGTAATAAATGCCACCTGTGATGCAGATTACTGCAGTTAAGGCTAGGGAGAGGGATATTTTTAAAATGATTTTAAACCAACGCATATCGCCAAACCTAAGCGAAACATCGGGCAAGCAGCAAGCACAAGCTTGCATGCAAGGTGGTTTTACGCTGATTGAACTGTTAGCTGTGATAGCAATTTTAGGCATTTTGATGGCAATCGGTGGCACATCTTGGACATCTTACCGGGAAGCAACACGAGTGGATTCGGCGAAAGAAAAAGCGGTGAGTATTTTGCAGCAAGCGCGGTTGAAGGCAATTTCTTCTGGGTTTACCCAACCAATAACGGTTGATTTTCCTGCCAATACGATTGTTGGCATTAATGGGCTAACGGAGTCTTTTGGTGATGTTGACTTGCAAAATTTTGTGTGTGGCACATGTACAGCATCAGATCCTGCATTGCCAGAGACTATCAACTTTAAGAGCTCGGGCACGGCTACGCTAAAAAACATAAAGGTTTCAAAGGTGGGGTCGAGCAAGTCTTTCATTCTGATGATAAATACTGCGACAGGTCGGGTGGATATTCGCACAACATGCGTTGCTGGGGTGTGTCAATGATTGATAGAGAGATGGGTAAAAAAGAAGTGGGCTTTACGCTGATTGAATCGATGGTTGCGATGCTGATTGTGTCGATCGGGCTGTTGGCGATGGCAAACTTGTTGATTACAGCAATTCGGGTCAATCAAGCCAGTGAAATGCGTCTCGAAGCTTCTTCAACGGCGAGGGCGGTCATGACGGCATCTATTTTGCAAGTCCGCTCTACGGTGGGGCTGACTCAGGCGACAATGCAGGCAAATGCTGCAGGGCTTGTTGATTCAAGCAAATATGATACAACAGGCACTTGGTTGACACTTACGCCTGATCCAACGGCAGATTGCGGCTTTTCCGATGTGTCGGTGACGTTGACTTGGACGCTTCATGGCGTGTCGAAGTCGGTGGTTGTGCATTCAGGCGCGATGACCAATGTGGGGGGCTGTTAAGATGCCAGTATCTCATGGCTCTCTAAATCAACGTGGTTTTACGCTCGTTGAAGTATTAATTTCCATTGTCGTTGCCATGACTATTTTGGGTGGTTTGATGCTGATGTTTATTAGCCAGAGTGGACAATATAAATACCAAAACAAACGCATAGATACCACGCAAGATTTAGAGTTTTCTATAAAATTTATAGCCTCAGACTTGCGCAGTGCACTGGTTGGCGGGACAACTATAGATATATATACAGGCGGGGCAGTGGAACCTACGCCCACATTGGGGTTACAATTTAAAGTGTGGGACAAGCCAGAGGCAGATGCACTTGTTCTAGCAGGAGGCCCTGCTGCCTTTGTGGCAGATGCGAATATTGGTCGGGTGACGCGATCTTATGCTTATGACCCCATAGGAAAGAGGCTAGGTTATGATAGAGAGGGTAGCGCAGTGAATGTGCGAGAAATATTATCCCATATAACCTATTTTAAAGTGTTTGAAGATACGGTAACGCCACGAGCTGGTTTTTTAAATATTCCGAATGCCTTGCCTCCTATTAATGTGCCTGGCCCAGACTCAAATAATCCCGTTGCAACCAATGGTTATACAGTTTTGATTGAAGTGGAAGTAGATGTGGGTGTTAAGGCGGGTTCGCTTATCGATGTGCGAAACAATGTTGTCACCACGAAACGAATTTGGCGATACACTCAAGTTTATCCGATGGCGGCGGTAGCACCGTAGCCGTTTGTCAGAAGTAGTTTGGAAAGGTAGGAGTATGATATGAAAGACAATTTGATAAATAACACAAGCAATGAGCGTGGCTTCATTTTGGTCACATCTATTATTTTATTGGCAATTTTGATGGGGCTTGGCGCAGCTGCCATGTTTAAATCCCAGATTGAAATTAAAGTATCCGCAAGCTCTGCAGATACAGCACGTGCCTTTGCGGCAGCGCAAGCGGGGCTTGATTATACTTATTATTACTGGAGCCAAGTGCCAGCAGGTCAAACAGAGTTTACAGCTATTGCCGCAGCAGCTAAAAATGGTGGTGCAGCAGGCATTATGGATGATCTAAGTCCTGAGACCATGGCGGATCTTGGGGTAACTGCAGCAGATGTGGATGCAGCAATAAAGATCTCAAACGCGAGAGTATATAATTTAACCTCTGCAGGGGTAAGTCCGCCTTTGCCCGCTACCAATTGGAATGTGGATAGCTATGCCCAAGTTGCTGTATGGACAGCTCGGTTTAAACCTTCTACAACAGGTTATCCTTATGAAACACCACAATTAACAACGGATCCATGCGGTGATTGCACAGCCGTAACTTATGCTTTAGGTCGCTCAGGCAATGCGTATAAATTGATGCGGGAATATTCATTTATTTCGACGAGTACTATTCAAGCTTTTGGTGCGATGATGAATGCACCCAAATACAATGGTGATGGTGATTGCAGCACAGATACACTATCAACCACAGTCACCACCACAACACCAGCAGACCCTACAACGCCAACAGATGGCGCAACGCTGTGGCAAACGAGTCATCTGATTGATGCCACTCAAGCGCCAGGTGGTATAGCCATGGCTTCGAACAATGGCATTAACCCTTTTGACTCGCAGAAGGCATGGAAAACTAATTATGGAACAGGCACGACGCTAACATCAGGCAGTCGAGCCATTGATATGTTTGTAGTTTATGACCCAGGTAAGGTGGACTTAGCCAATTATCCTGAGATTAAGGGTGAGTTTATGAGCGCTAGTTGGGCAACAACAGTCAGAGATAGCTTGTTTGTTCCTCCCAATGAGCCGATGAATTATTTTAGAAATGGCAACCAATTGTTTCCTTTGGATGCTTACCGCGAAGCAGCAAACCGCATTTCAAATTTTGCGACTGAAACGATCAATGGTTATACGGTGAATCAGGTCGCAGGAAGCACAGGCTTAACACCAGAAGTGCGTGCATTAAAGCTAGCTAATGCGGGGAAAGGTCGTGCTGGTACATTGAACTGGATCGAATTGGATTATAATATTCAGAATAGTATTCCTATGTACGGTCTCTTGCGGTTTATGATTCCGATGAGAGATACTGGGAGCACTAAATCAGTGTGTGGCACCAGTGGTGTGAAAGTTTATGAGCCGAGGTTTGACCCGATTGCAACAGGCGCAGAGTCCCCTGATGGTAAACTGATAGTTTACGGAGGTGCATTGTTCGACTTTTATGATGATGTAAATGCGGATGGTATTTATCAGCCTGCATCAGAAAGGCTTCTTACACGGAATGAAGCACAAGCATCAAAGAAAGTTAATGTGGATAACCCCTTGATGTTTAATCCTGTTATGGATGGCATGACTGCGAATACAGGGCTAGAAGGGGCGGCGAACACTTGTGATGTGCTGAACATTAATTGTTATCCCAATGGCGCGCCAAGTTCGGATGTGCCTGCTACTTCAGATGGGATTATGGATTTGATTTGGGATGTGGATTATGTCGCTAGACATTGGGATACTGAGGTTAAGGCTACAGGTGGCGCTTACGGTACGATTTCAGGTGGCTTTAGAGCTTGGATGAACCAAGAGTCGCCCGCCGTGATTACCTCCACAGCAACCAATACGCTAGGTAGTCATGCTTGGTCAGCGGCTGATAAAGATAACATGTGGAGCCTGTTGGACTATTATATTCGTACAACGTCTAAGGCAAGTAAAAATGAATGGTTTAACAGTACTTCTGGGGCTACAGGAACCAGTGCTAGTGAAATTGAAAGAGATTATCTAAGCTTTTATATTGATACAGGTAATGACTTGGTTCGTCCAACGGCTTCAGCAGCAGACTTGTATCACGCGTTTTTACCCAGTGGTTATATTCATGGCTGGAAACGAGGTATCTTCATGACAGGTTTAGCGAATGTTAGCCCAAATGATGCAACACAAAGTATTTGGAATGTTGACTTAATTCAAGATAACTCTGTGGCAGATCCTTCTCCATCATCAGCTGATGAATCAAATATATTTCATATTACAGGTGTGGGTGCAAATGCGCGGATTGATCAAGACTTTGCGGACATTGCGTCGGAAATGTATGCAGGTGGATTGGTGGATATGCATCATGCGGTAAATATCTCAGGTGTGGTTTATACGCCAGATATGCTAGAGCTTGAGCAAAAAGATAAAGGTAATCAAGGTACGACAAATGGGAACAGTGGCGGTGGCGGCGGCCCACAAGCTGCGTTACAATACATTAATGCTATTGTGATTTCTGGTGGTGGCGTGTATATGAAAGATGATACGGGTGCCGCCAATGCCAGGACAATCATTGCGTATGATGATACATCTATCGACAATTTACCGACCAACCAGGCAACCTTAGATTTGGGTAGGAAATATTGGCAAGAGTTAAAATAGTTCGCCAAGTATTCCCCAGAAACCCAGCCATCCTTTACATAGGCATAGGGATTGTGTGTTATTCTACTGTGGTGCGTGGGGCATCAAGGATGACTGGAATGGTGAGGTTAACTTCTTGGGTGATATATTCGACAATGGCTTGGATTTCTGCCTGGGTTAACTTGATTTCAGCTAGGTCATCCATGTTGTCATCAAGGGCAGCTTGTAAAATTTTATAATCATTTTCAGGTGTAGTGTTAGGGTCTTTGATGCTTGGGATGAGTAGAGGTAATCCGCGTAGTCCGCTTTTCCCTTGTGTAGTTAAGTTGTGGCACTGTGCACAAAGGTTTTTCCAAAGTTGTGCTCCGTTGACAGGCTCCTTCTTGGGTTCGGGTGTAGGTAAAGCTTTCATTTTAATAATGTGTGCATTGTTTTTCAAAGGAACCAAGGCAGGGTTGTTGGTGTAGTGCATTTTCCCAGATTCATCCTTCCAAGTGTATATTTTTTCCGCATAGCAGAGGTTGGTCAAGGATAGCGTGGTCAGTATGAACAAGGAACTGAGTTGTAGTAGATTATGGTTGTTTTTTTTCATGGTGTACACCTCTTGTGGAAAATGAAGTCGTTATTTAAGCATAGCATAGACATTTGGTAAATGCATTGTAAGTTTTATGGCGTGGGCTGATGTGGAGAGGCAGGCAAGTTGCAGTAGCATCGAATTAAAGATGTGGTCTTATTGCTA
>JAUZQX010000166.1 GCA_030950765.1 Ghiorsea sp. | reverse complement strand
TCACCCAAATCCTTGATAAATCAGCGATTTTATACAATTCAGTATTGGGCGTGATACGCTGTCCGTCGCGCGCACCAATCTTCATCACAATACCATCAAAAGGCGAATGAATATGTAATCCTTTCATCACCTTACGTGTTTCATTGAGCTGTTTAATTTGATGCGCTGGCACATCCAATAACTGCAACCGCTCACGTGCAGAATCAAGCAAGCTTGCAGCACCATCACGTACATCTTTAAAGGGACTACCTTTCAAAGCTTCTGCATTATTCAACGCCAATAAATATTCCTCTTGGGTTGCCACCAGCTGCGGTGAATAAATAGACATCAACATGGTATCTTTACTTACATGTTCACCTGTTTTATCCACAAACATCTGCTCAACCCAGCCTTCATATTTGGGGTGTAATAAAGCAACGCGCTCTTCATCATAAGCCACGCGACCAATGGTGCGAATATCACGGGATAAAGTTTGCTGTTTGGCGAGGGTTGTACGCACAGCCATGTTTTGCACCACCGTGCCATCAATGCTCACCGTACCTACAGGTGTATCACTACCGCTATCACCATCGGCATACACGGGGATATAATCCATACCCATTTCATCTTTGGCAGGTGCGGGTGAGGTAATCGCTGGATTCATCGGGTTGCGATAAAACAATACTTTTTTCTCCGCAGGTTTATCCACTTCCGCATACACAGGAATGTAATCCATACCCATTTCATCTTTGGCGGGTGCTGGTGATGTAATTGCGGGATTCATGGGATTGCGGTAAAATAATACCTTTTTACTATCTTTGGATGCTTGTTGCTGTCCTGAATCAGATGATGACGGTGCAAACATATACCCTGCACCCAACCCAAGCAGTAACATCACACCTGCAACTGTTATCGTTTGTTTATTCATGATGATTCTCCAGATCTGTGTTCACTGATTTTTCTTTGCTGTGCTGCGTCACACCGTGGATTTTTTTACCCACCGCCGCGTCTAAACGTGCTAAACTCTGTTTGGCTTGTGCCAATACTTTCCAATATTGTGTTTCATAATTATAAAGTGTGATTTGAGTACGAACGAGGTTTAAAAAATCCACCTTATTCACTTGGTATGCGGCAAGCATGGATGCCACGGTTTGTTGCGCTTGAGGAATAATACCCTGCTTAAATAATAGTGCCTGTTGTTGTGCGCGCTGGTAATCCGATAGCGCAACACCTACTTCCGCTTGCACTTGTGCCAGCGCATCTTCATAAGCAAACTCAGCCTGCATGGCTTCTGCTTGACGCTGCCCTAACTGTGCATCTTGTGTATCACCAAAAGGAATATTAAAGCTAAAACTTAAACTGGCTAAATCAGCTCTGTCTAAACCCGTTGCAGGGTTACTCGCTCTTGCCCCATAACTTGCTGATACTTTAAAATCAGGATAAAAATCTTTCTCTGCCACAGCAACTTGGGCTTGGCGTGCATCTATACCCCATTGTTTACCATGCAAAAGTGGGCGGTTAACTTGTGCGACCTGCAACAAAACTTCTTTGCTGCGCAAATCTTGAAGCCTTTCATTCACCGTATCAGGTAAAACAATGTGTTGTGTCGCAGGTTGGTTGAGCAACGCATTTAATCTTGCTTGCTCCGATTGACGCAACGATTGCCATTGCATTTGGCTATCCAATAGTTTGGATAGTTCCAACTGGGCTAGCAACACGTCTTGCTGCAAACCTTTGCCTGTTTTGTATTTGGTTTCAGCAATTTTAATAAACTGCCTTAACAGACTTTTATTTTTTTCAACAATCACCAATGCTTTATCAAGGTAAAATAAGTTCCACCAACGCACCTGCACTTGGCTAATCAGTTGCAACCTAAGCTCTGCAACATCTTCCTGCCCTGCTTTAGCTGTAAAACGCGCTGCGTCTTCTAACAAACCTAATTTTCCTGGAAAAGGAAGGGCTTGGCTAATGCCCACTTGCAACTGGGTCATATTTTCCTGCCCACGTTTCCAAGAATCCACAGGAAAACTTAACGCGCCTAAAGACACCACGGGGTCAGGTAAACTACCCGCTTGTTCAGGTCTAAAAGTAAGGGCTTTAGCTCTTGATTTTTGCGCCTGTAATAATGGTGATTGTACCACCAATGATTTGGCTTGCTCTAATGTTAACGGTGCTGTTTCTGCATGGGCAATACCAGTCCACAAACAAACACCCATCAAAGGTAAAACATATAAGGGAAAGGATTTCATCCAAACCTCCTGCTAAGATTTAAATGTCGGAAATTTCATTGAGAAAAATGCACGACAAGACAAAAACCACAGCGAAGACCGCTATGGCGTTAGCAAAAGGTTAAATCAAACGCGGAAGCGAAGGTTTAAATTATAAGTTGTAAGGGAAGTGTATTGGGTTTGTAAATCGGGCGGAGAAACAACAAATATTGCGGTTTCAACGTCTAATGCAGTAGGCATAATCGCCACGACAACGAAAACAACCGCGAAGCTGATCTTGTCTACATCATGTTTATCAAATGAAACACTGACATCTGGCAAGTCACAATGGGCGCAAGCATGTACATCCATCGGTTTATCCATGTTTGACATCTCTGCCATACTCATGCTTGAACCTATGCAATGTTCCATGTTTGATGCTTGCGAAACAGGAGCCGCAGACACCGTTGGCACACAAAATCCAGCCGCAATCACTTGCAACATAAACACACTCAATACCAAGGTGCTTATGCGTTTTGCAGAAGCTTTGACAGGCTTGAAAATATTTTTGATTCGACCAAACATGTTTGCATGTTAGGCTTTTGCGTCAAGCAAAGTCAAGTTAAAAAGCTTTCATCGTTGAGCTAAAACCCGTCACTCCCACATCAGCTTAGTACATCAATCAGTTAAAATTGTCGGGTAAAGTTTCCTCGAAAAAAGGGGGGCGTTACCGAATGGTACTAAGTTAAGCAATTTCAGCTCTATGCGTATTCCGGTGTTGGGTTATTGGACATCTTTCCTAAATAACGTGATTCTCTTATTGGTTATTAACCCTACCTCAGATACACGGTTTGTGTATGATGTATGCATCATGGAACCCTACAAAGAAATCATCCACTGTAAGCCTCAAAAATTTTTGCGTAT